>NZ_BDQK01000007.1 GCF_003864295.1 Aphanothece sacrum FPU1
CTAAAATAGGCTTAAGAACCATCAGTCCAATTATGGGCCAAAAAAACCAAGATTAGGGCGGGTTAAGCTAAAATAGGCTTAAGAACCATCAATTATGGCAAAAAACCCGCCCCTACTACTTATGAAACTAATTTCGGTGGTACTGACTCTGATAATATTAGGATGGTCGGTGAATGCCATCGCTATTCCGGTCAATTCTCCTGAATATTGGCAATTGTTAAAAGAATTAGCAAAAAATCGTCAATTATGGCGATTACAAAACATCAATAATTATCAGTTTACCTATCAGCAACAATGTTTTTGTGTGGCCCCAGGAAATATTCCGCTTAAAGTGGCAGTCAAGAATGATAAAATTACTCAAGTTGTCGATTTAAAAACTAATCAAACGATCCCTAATTTAGGATTTCCTAAAACCATTGATCAATTATTCCAAATTTTGGAAAAAGCCATCCAAAGTAAGGCCGATGAAATCTCAGTTACTTATGATTCAACATTAGGCTATCCTACTAAAATTGCCATTGATTATCAAAAAATATTAGCTGATGAAGAAACGAATTATCTAGCAAAAGATCTGATAAAAATCAAGTAACTTTACAAAAAAAACTATGCTAAAATCTAGAGATGTTCAAGTTTTTCTCTTAAATACTGATACTTTAGTCTTGCGATCGCGGACTTGGGATAGACTAAAATTTGAGATAGAATATGGATTAAAGCGAGGAACGACCTCTAATTCTTATCTAATTCAAGCTGATAAAATTGCCTTATTTGATCCCCCCGGAGAATCCTTTACAGACATTTTTTTAGAAGCATTAAAACAAAGAATTGATCCAAAAAAAATAGATTATGTAATTGTGGGTCATGTTAACCCCAATCGTAGCGAAACCCTCAAAAAAATATTAGAAATTGCTCCCCAAATAACCATTATTTGTTCCAATCTAGGGGCAATGTTATTACCTAATCTTTTATTCCCTCAATTTCCTCCTTACTTAAAAGTAGTGAAAGGAGAAGACACTTTAGACTTAGGAAAAGGACATCAATTAGAATTTATTCCCACTCCTAACCCTCGTTATCCTGATCAATTATGTACCTACGATCCCAAAACAGAAATTATCTATACAGATAAATTATTTGGTTCTCATGTTTGTGGGGATCAAGTATTTGATGAAGGTTGGAAAGTTTACGCCGAAGATCGTCGTTATTATTTTGATTGTCTTATTGCACCTTATGCCAAACAAGTCACAACTGCCTTAGAAAAATTAAGCCGCAAATCCGCTAAAATTTATGCCCCAAGTCATGGCCCTTTAGTGCGTTATGGCTTAAAAGAATTAACTTCCGCTTATCAAGAATTGCTCAAAAATCAGAAGTCTCAAGAGTTGAGTGTCGCCTTAATTTATGCCTCCGCTTATGGCAATACTGCAGTACTTGGACAAGCGATCGCCAGAGGAATTACAAAAGCTGGAGTAGGAGTAGAATCAATTAATGTAGAAGTAGCAGAACCCGACGAAATTAAAGAAGCGATCGCTAAATGTTCGGGGTTTATTTTTGGTTCCCCAACTTTAGGAGGACACGCCCCAACCCAGGTACAAACTGCATTAGGTATTACTTTAGCCAATGCGGATAAAACAAAATTAACGGGGGTTTTTGGTTCTTATGGTTGGAGTGGAGAAGCGATAGACCTATTAGAAAATAAGCTGAAAGATGGGGGGTATACTTTCGGTTTTGAGCCAATACGGGTGAAATTTACCCCCACAGAGGCTACTCTCAAAACCTGTGAGGAAGCAGGAATAGATTTTGCTCAGGCGGTGAAAAAAGCCCAAAAAGCCCGTAAACCGAAAGCCTCCGTCAATGAGTCCCAAACTGCCCGCACGGAACAAGCTTTAGGGCGTATTGTGGGGTCATTATGTGTGGTAACTTGTCGAGAAGGGGAGATCACCGGGGCCATGTTAGCTTCTTGGGTATCTCAAGCGACGTTTAATCCCCCCGGTTTTACGGTTGCAGTAGCTAAAGATCGGGCGATCGAGTCTTTGTTATATCAAGGTAGCTTTTTCGTACTGAATATTCTACCAGACGGGAAACATACGGGGTTAATGAAGCATTTTCTTAAGCCTTTTGCTCCTGGAGAAGATAGGTTTATGGGTGTGGATATAGAAACTGCCGAAAATGGTTCCCCTATTCTTAAGGATGCTTTGGCTTATTTAGAGTGTCAAGTAGGCGATCGCATGGAATGTGGGGATCATTGGGTTATTTATGGAATAGTGAAAAAAGGCAAGGTTTTACACGAAGGAGTGAGTGCCATTCATCATCGTAAATCAGGTAGTTATTATTAGAAGCTAAGCGATCGCCGATATGATAAACCTCAAAGTCTGCGCCAAATTTTAATCATCCCATCAGCACTCCCTGCTATCAATAACTGATGATCTTCACAAAAGGCTAAAGATAAAATACCAGGCTGACGAGGTTGATCCGTATTACCCATAATTAAACAAGCGATCGCCTCTCGACGACTGGGATGCCAAATTTTAAGATAACCATCGGCCCCACCACTAAACAAAATTTGCTCCTCTTGACTAAATAATAAGGCTTTAACTTGACCACTATGAGCATTTAACACCCGCACAGGTTGTAAGGGACGACCGGCCCCAAAACGAGTGGGATCAAGTTGCCAGACTTTAATACTGCCATCCACACAACCGGCCGCCAAGGTTTGACCGTCGGCACTAATAGCTAAGGATTCTACTGAGGACACGTTCCCTGCCAAAAATCCGATTTGTTCTCCTGTGTCCAACTGCCATAGAGTCACTCGACCATCTCCTCCTGCACTAGCAATTAAACCTTGAGGTGCATCAACCGCGATCGCATAGACAGCCCCCAACGGGTCATAAGAACTACAGTGCATCTCCCCATGGGGTAACAACCACTGTTTAACCGTCTGATCATAACTACCACTGATCAATAATAAAGGCTCTTTGGATAAAGCTAATCCATGAACCGATCCGATATGATGGGTTAAAGTCTGTCGTAAATTCAGGGTCATTTCTTCAGATTCATTGATTTCTCCCAACCACAGTTTAATGGTCTGATCAAAGCTTCCTGTGGCCAGTTGGTAATGGGATGTATGTTCTTGGGAGGGAAGAAAAACAACGGTTAATAATCCTTGAGAATGGGCAATAACATTAGTTTTATGGCTTCCTGTACTTAAATCCCAGATTCGTAAATTTTGATCCCAACTAGCACTAGCTAACCATTGTCCATCAGGACTAATAGCCAAAGATACAACTGCATCTGTATGGTCAGCTAAAGTATACAAGATATCCCATTCAGGAATAGAAGGGGAAGGAGAAAAGGCTGAAGTAGCAGAGACAATGGGCAGTTTCGTCGCGGTTGAGATAGAATTAATACTTAAGGAAGGGTCTGATGCTATGGGAGGGGTTTCAGGTTCAGATATGGGAGGTTGGTCTACTTCTTTAGTCAGTTCCCGTAAAGTTTGACTCAGTTGGGCAGAAGATTTTTCTAGTTGCTCAATACGTTCCGGTAGAACTTGAGTATTGAGATATTGAATCACACTATTAAGAGATTGTTCAATAATAAAGACTTTTTCTTTGAGTTGCCCCATTCCTCGACTATCGGTGTCTTGGGGAGGAGTAGGGGTTTGAACAGGAGTAGGAGAAGGGGACACAGGCTCAGGAGGGGTTATTTCTTGTATTTCTTGAGAAATTTGACGTTTTAACTGTTTGACTGCATTAGCCAATCGCTGACGACTAACATATTGCCCTCGGATACGGTTAAGGGCATTAAAAATTAAGGCTAAGGTGAGAAACCCTAAGGGAAGTATAATAATGTCAGTAGCAATG
This sequence comes from Aphanothece sacrum FPU1, assembly GCF_003864295.1. Taxonomy (NCBI): domain Bacteria; kingdom Bacillati; phylum Cyanobacteriota; class Cyanophyceae; order Chroococcales; family Aphanothecaceae; genus Aphanothece; species Aphanothece sacrum. Next base: position 3,852 of record NZ_BDQK01000007.1, read on the forward strand.
GCCACAAACAGACAAACCACTGCAATGCCCAGGGTTAAAAATTCAGCGACTTCAAGCCAGTGAAATTGTTTGAAGACCATAAGATCAAATGCCTAAAATAGTTCTAGCAATAGAAAAATAAATAAGAACACCCACAACATCAACTGCTGTAGTAATAAACGGGGCCGACATTAAGGCTGGATCTAGTCCTAAAGAACGAAAGAGAAAGGGTAAGGCAGATCCCGCAACAGAAGCTAAAATAGCGATCGCTACTAAACTAATGCCAACAGAGAGGGAAACCGACCAATTCCCCTGTAACCAATACGCCCAAATCGTGGCCAAAGTTCCCAACATTAACCCTAATAATACCCCAGCCAACATTTCCCGTATAACTACTTCTTTTGTAGTTAAATCCTTCATATCATCGGTGTTTAAGCCCCGAATAACCACCGTTGAAGATTGGGCCCCAACGTTTCCTCCTGTACCCGTTAAAAGGGGAATAAATGCGGTTAGAATGGCCATTTTTTCTAAGACATGGACTTGAGATTTAATAATTGTGCCTGTAACTGTATTTGTTAACAGTAACACCAACAACCAAACTACTCTTTTACGCGCGACGGTGACGATACTGGTTTGAAAGTAATTTTCTCCATCTGATTGCACACCCCCTAAAGCGTAGATATCTTCTGTGGCTTCGTCTTGTAAAATATCAATGACATCATCTACGGTGACAACTCCTACGAGTCTTTGTTCTTTATCTACCACGGGAACCGCTAAAAGATCGTAACGTTGAATTATTTTTGCTACTTCTTCTTGATCGTCGTTGGTGTTGACATAGACTACATCACGGGTCATAATCTCATCTAATGTGGTTTCTGGGGACGATAACACTAACTCTCGCAAGGAAACAATTCCGGCTAGATGTCGTGAAGCATCGGTAACATATAGATAGTAAACTACTTCTGATGTGATGGCTAGACGGCGAATTCTTTCTAATGTTAGGTTTACTGTAAAAGTTTCTTTGAGGGAGATATATTCAGGGGTCATAATTCGCCCTGCTGTATCTTCTTCATATCCTAATAATAAGGCGGTATTTTGTCTTTCTTCGGGACTTAATTGTTCTAGTAAGCGACGCACAATTTTGGCAGGTAATTCATCAAATAATTTAACCCGATCATCCGGGGACATCTGATCAACAATTTCTCTTACTTCTTGTTGTTTAAATTTTTCGATTAATGCTTGTTGAACTGTTGAGTCTAAGTGTTCATATACGGCGATCGCTTCTTCTTTCGATAATAAACGAAAGGCGATAACTTGCATTGATTCGGGTAAACTTTCGATTGCTTCGGCAATATCAACGGGTTGCACCGGAACTAATAGGGCTTTAGCTCCTTCTAAATTACTTTGCTCTAATAATAATTGTAGTTGGCTGCATACCAATTGGCGCAACTCACTACGAGAATTTGATTGAATTAATGTTCCATCTTCATTCAAGGTTCACTGGTTATCCTTTCTAAATTATGAATTATGAATTATGAATTATGAATTATGAATTATGAATTATGAATTATGAATTATGAATTATGAATTATGAATTATGAACTGAGTATAAAAGTTCTTTTATCCATTATCAATTGTTCATTGTCCATTATCAATTGTTCATTATCCATTATCAATTGTTCATTGTCCATTGTCCATTGTTCATTATCCATTATCAATTGTTCATTGTCCATTGTCCATTGTCCATTGTCCATTGTCCATTATAGCTTGTAAGAAAATAGATCACAGGCATCTTGCCTGTGCAATTTAGTATTTCAGTATCTCACAGGCATCTTGCCTGTGCCACATTATAATTTATAATTTATAATTTATAATTTATCAATTATCCATTATCAATTAACTTAAGATGTTGTTCTAAGGTTACTAAATCGGGTAACGCAGACTGAGAGCCTATTTTTGTCGTGGTTAATGCTCCCGCAATTACTCCCCATTTTAAGGCATTTTTTAGAGATAAACCTTGCTCTAAGGCAGCAGCGATCGCTCCATTAAATGCGTCTCCTGCGGCTACCGTATCAATGGCATTAACTGGATAGGGAGGAATCATAAAACTTTCTTCAATTGTAGCATAAAAAGCCCCTCTTTCTCCCAATTTAATAATAACACTTTTTACCCCGCGCTCTAAAAAAAACTGTGCCGCTTTTTGAGTGGTTTCTTGAGTATTAATGGCAAAACCCACTAATTTTTGAGCTTCAGTTTCATTAGGGGTAATAATATCAATTAATGGGTATAAATCATCAGGTAAATTATCAGGAGCAGGCGCAGGATCAAGTATAACAGTTATTCCTGCTTGTTTAGCGACTTTTGCTGCATTTTGTACAGTTAATAAAGGAATTTCTAATTGTAATAATAAGATCTTGGAATTCACTAATAAATAGTCAAGTTTTTTTACATCAGATTCATTGATATTATTATTTGCTCCCGGAATAACAATAATGGTGTTTTCTCCTCTATTATCAACCGTAATAATAGCAATACCTGAACTTATATTATCTTCAATATTAACTCCATCAATATTAACTCCTAATTCTTTTAAATTACCTAATAATTCCACTCCAAATTGATCTTTACCGACGCACCCTACTAAATAAGTATTTGCCCCTAATTTAGCGGCAGCAACCGCTTGATTTGCCCCTTTTCCTCCTGGTACAGTAAAAAAAATTTGTCCGATAATGGTTTCTCCTGCTTTGGGTAAATAAGCCGTTTGAGCCACTAAATCCATATTAATACTACCAACAACAATTATACTCATTTTTAACCAATTTAGTTTTTAATCGTAGGGACTGGTTTTAAAGAACAATGTATGATTCTTATCAAGATATTAAATAAACTTATCCTTACATTATATTAGATTTTAACAAAGATATTAAATAAACTTGTCTATATACCTAATTATTGATTAAGTACCGAAGCAAAATTAATTCCACAGTCAGGGCGGGTTTATCTAGTTTTTTGGGTGAGAATCATTAATTTATGTAAAAAACCCAGCCCTACTACAAATTTCGTGTAATTAATTTTGTCTACCTACTTATTTGGCTCATTTTTGACATTATTTTTATTTAATAAATCATCTAAAACATCAACTCTAAATCCTGGGGAAGTATAATCTTTAGGTAGATAATTTTCCGGCATAGTATTATGATTTCCATCCCTCAGCGCAGCATAAGCGGGGGAGAGAATTTCAATATCAGCCTCATTACATTTATCCTGAATATTTTGATGAAGACTTGAATAAATTTGTCCCATTTTTGTTGCTTCATGGGTATAAGCATTAATTTCATAACTGACATGAAAATCATTAAGAGCAGTTTGAAAAACAAACGGACGAGGCTGAGCTAAAATATAATCAGTTGCGTCGGCTGCCGCAATTAATGTTTGGTGAACTTTGCGCCAAGGTACATCATATCCCAGAGTAATTGTAGTATTAATAATTAAGGGATTTTCTAGATCTTCAGCTAAGGCACTAAAATTAACTACATTACTGCTAATAATAACAGAATTAGGAATAGTAATGATAACATTTTTTATTGTACGAATACGGGTAACAAGTAAGGTTTTTTCCAGAACATCTCCTACAGCATCACCAATTTTTACTCGATCAGATATTTGAAAAGCACGAGTATATATTAACACAAAACCTGATACAGTATTGGAGATAACTCCTGTTGATCCTAATGTAAATAATAGGGCAATAAAAGCTGATACACCTTGAAAAGCAGGAGAATTAAATCCTGGTAAATAAGGAAAAGCAAAAACAGCAGCTAAGGCAATAGTTAACCAAGTTAATAGTCTATAAGTAGGTTGAGCCCATTCAGGATAAAATCCTGTAAAGGTAAGATTACCTCGTTCAATTTCTGTAAAAACAATCTTAAAAAATCGTAGGGTATAATGGGTTAAAGTAATAATAATTGCTAATATAAAAATATTGGGTAAATAAGAGATTAAGGAATTACCAACAATATTAAGTGCTTTAATTAAATAATCCCAAAGTAATTGGCCAATTTTTCGAGTTTGAGGAAAGAAACTAAGAACCGTAGGCAAAAATAAATAAATAATCAATAAAGTTACAATAACTCTTATTACTTTAACGATCAGTTTACCAACTATTGCTAATCTACGAGATGATAATAGTTCTAAGTTTTGAATTCTAATAGAGGGAATAAATGTTTCATGATATTGATCAATTAATCGCTCAAAATAAGGAAATATAAAATTAAAAAATCTTAAAGTAAAGAGTAAAATAATAGTGGTAATAATGGTAGCAACAATACCAATAACCCAATAAAAAGGTTGACGTTCTCTACGATATTGTTTTAATTCTCTTTCAATAGCTTTGAGATGTTGTTCTGCTAATTCTTTATTAGGAAGATCAGCCGCTTTTGCATCTTCTGGGGTGACAGTTGCTATGGTTTTGTTATTAAAGAGAATCAAAATTCTCTCTCCTGTATCATCTAAATCAAATGATTCATTATTAATTTCAATTGAATCATCATTAACAATTTTTTCTAATCTTCTACTAATAATTGCTGCTCGTTCTTCAGGGGCAAAAGTTCCACTCCCTTGCTGTATATAAAAGAGGATTTCGTTATCAAATATAACTGGAGATCCTAGATTTTTTGATTGAGCAAAAATAGAACCACTAAACCAAAATAAACTACTAAATATAATTAAGGTTAATGTGGTTAAAAATACTAATAAAAATCTTTTCAGTTTATCGTTCATCATAAATTATATTTAATGTGTATAGGGAAAGTAGGTAAACAAAATTAATTACATACAATTCATAGTAGGGGCCGGTTTTTTACATAAATCAATGATTCTCACAAAAAAACTAGATAAACCTGCCCTGGCTGTGCAATTAATCTTACGCGCAGTACTTATAAGTTTTCTAACATTACAAGAATTAGAGAAAGTTTGTCTAAAGATTGACAAAAGGTTAAAACTTGGTCTAAGTTAATTTTGCCTACTTTATCGATAATTATGCTATTTCTTTACATTATTTTCAGAAAAAAAGAATCTTGAAAAAATCTTGATCTTAAAAAATTAAAAATGAATCTAAAGATGTTGTAAAAATATGCTACAAGAAGATGAAAAAAGCGTATAATAGGAGCAAGTAAAAAATAAGATAATTCAGAGATTTATATTAATGTCCTTATCTGCTTCATATTTTCTATTGCCATCTTATTTGGCCATGCATATTCCTGATGGCTTTTTAAGTCTTCCGGTAAGCTTATTTTGTTGGATCATTACCTTAGTATTTCTGCAAATATCCCTCAGAAAAGTACAAAAAGATTATGAAGAAAAAGCCGTTCCTTTGATGGGAGTTTGTGCTGCCTTTATTTTTGCGGCCCAGATGATTAATTTTCCCATTCCTGGGGGAACATCAGGACATTTATTAGGAGGAACATTAGCTGGTATTTTACTTGGCCCTTGGGCCGGAACTCTAGTTATTACAGTTGTTTTCATTGTCCAAGCAGTATTATTTCAAGATGGAGGTTTAACTGTTTTAGGGGCTAATGTTTTCAATATGGGAGTAATTGGTACTTTTGGCGGTTATTACCTTTATAAAACAATTCGAGTGACTTTAGGTCGTCGTCGTTGGATGAGTATGGCCACTGCAACAGTGGTTGCAGCTTGGGTGAGTGTCGTGACTGCTTCTATAATGACAGCCATTGAACTGAGTTTATCAGAAACTGTCCCATTAATGGTAGGGATGATAGCCATGGTTTCTTGGCATATTTTAATTGGTATTGGAGAAGCTATAATTACATTAATTGCTGTTAGTTTTATCTGGCGATCGCGGCCGGATCTTTTATATGATCCTCCTGTTCCTTATTCTGTAGAAATAAATGCAAATAAATTATCATGACTAATAATTTATCCAATAAATCTAATCGTCTATTAATTATGATAGGATTGGGTATAGCTTCAGGAATTGCTATCTTTTTATCTCCTTTTGCAAGTCCTAATCCTGATGGTTTAGATCGAGTCTCCCAAGACTTAAAATTTGATCACAAAGCTAAAGCCGATATACCTGCACGAAAACTCCCCTTTTACGCTATTTTTCAAGAATATGCCCTGCGAGGTGTTCCTGATGCTGTAGCGACTCCTTTAGCAGGTTTAGCGGGAACATTAGTCACCTTTGGGATTGCTTGGGGAATAGGAAAATTAGTAATTAAACCGGCAAAAAAAAATGATTCTTCTACAGATGAAGATGATTAGAGATTAAGAAAAAAAGCAAATTTTACTTAACTCGCTCAGAGTTAAGCTATACAAACAAAGGTTGCCTGCGCAACCTATAATGACTGTCCGCGCTCGTCGGACTTCGTTTCTATAGCATAAGGCTTTAGCCTTTTATTAATTATTAGTTTAGCATAGTTTGTCCAGTAGAATCGTCAATAATAAGCATATTAATGTGAAAAATTCATCCTCATACCCTCAAACTCCTTGGCATATTTTAGCCTCTCAAACCCGTTTATTATGTACTTTAATTAGTGTTTTTGCCATTGCTTTAACCCCTAATGGAAAATGGTTAAGTTGGATAATTTATGGTATTGGTCTATTAATTTTAATCTTAATTAGTCGTGTCTCTTTCAGACAATTATTATCTAAAGTCATGATCGAATTTGCCTTTGTGGGAGTAGTGTTATTAGGAACCTTATTTCGTCGTGAGGGTGAAGTTATTTTGTCATGGGGAATCATCCAAATTACTACTACTGGTGTTATGATTTTAGGAAGTGTTACCATTAAAGTTATTTTATCATTATTCGCCCTTAATATACTCATCATAACTACTTCTATTCCCCAGATTTTTCAAGGATTATTAATCTTAAAAATACCTCCTTTATTAGTAGCAATTATGGCTTCAATGTATCGTTATATTGGGGTTTTAATTGAAGAAGTAACGACTATGAAAAGGGCTGCAATGTCTCGTAATTTAATGATTAATAGAGGTACAATTCGTTATGTCATGGGTAATGGTATTGGCTCTTTATTTATCCGTACTTATGACCGAGGAGAAAGAATTCATCAAGCTATGTTAGCAAGAGGTTATCAAGGAATACCACCCGTCCAAGAATTTCCTGGTTATAAAGCTAAAGATAAAATGGCGTTGATATTGACAAGTATTATTATTATTTTAGGACAAATTAGTTAGGGTTTGCTGAAGAAGGGTAAAACCTTTATTTCAAAAATGCTACAGACATATTCAGAAAAAATATCAGCTTCATGGGCGAAAAATAGCTAAAATTGGATGGAGAGAAAAAATTGACAAATAAACATTAATAAACCTCATCATGGGAACCAATATCAACAAGGATAATTAAGGTTTCGTTTGACTCCATATCTTCACCAAAGGTAAAGATAATACGGTAATCATAATTAACAGAACATGACCAGTATTTGTCCAAATTACCGGTTAACTTATGAGACTTCAAAGAGGGTGTAAATGGACTATTTGCTAATAGTCTTAAGGCGATAATGATTTTTTCTTTTAATTGTGTTTTTTTCTTGGTAATTTTTCTAAAGGATCGCTTAAATTTATTACTCCAAACAATCCTCATCATCATCTCCTTCAAGCAAGTCAGCAATTAAATCATCAACAGTTCCAATTTTAGCCTTACCTAGTTCTAAAGCTTTTAAGATTTCTTCTCCATTTTTACCTATCTCCAAACGGCGGTTTTCAATTCTTCTTTTTCGGATTAAATCAAACAAATAATCCTGGTCTTCAATGGATAAACTCTCAATGGATTCTATAATCTCTTGAAATGATGAAACAGTCATCTATCTCTCCTATTAAGCTAAGACGCATTTAAACTGTATATTGGCAGATTAGGAAACAAACCGTCAAACCATTAGTCCATCACCCCATCACTCGAATAGGACGGGCTTTAGATGCGTGACAACTTATTTAGGGTTCAACAATGGATAATTCATAATTCATAATTCATAATTCATAATTCATAATTTATAATTTCTCATTATCTTCTAAACGAAGACGAATTGCTTCTGCACTAGCTGAAAAACCCTCAGCTAAAGATAATAACTCTAAAGTTGCTGACAATTTTTGTAAAGCTTGGGGAGAATATTCAATTAAACTTGACGGTTTCAGAAACGTTTCTACCCCGATAGCAGACGCATAACGAACCATCCCAGAAGGAGGTAGAATGACCCCAGAACTACCTAAATAATCCCCTACCGCTTTAGGAGTATTAGAACCAATAAAAATCGTTCCAGCATAACGAATTTGTTCTACAAAATCCCAAGGATTAGCTAAAGCAAGCATTAAATATTGAGGCGCAAATTGATTAGTGATCGCCACTGCTTGGCCCAAAGAATCAACCAGCACAATTAAGCTATAATGAGCGATAGCCTTTTCGGTAAGAATACCTTGAGAATGGTATTGTAACTGTTCTTCAACCCGTTGTTGTATTTTTTCGGCCAAAAACGGATCAGGAGTTAGTATAATAACCGCAGTTGTGGGGTCTTGTTCAACTTGGGCCAAGATATCTGCCGCAATTTGAGAAGGATTTGCCTTACGATCAGCAATAATGACTAAATCTGAAGTTTCAACAGGAGTATCAATAACTACCGTACCATAGACCATTTTTTTCGCCAAAGTGACATCTAATCCTCCAGTTCCGGTAATAACGTCCACTTTAGGAATAGTTGAAGTTCCATAGGTCAAAGCCGCGATCGCATATACCCCACCTAAGCGGTAAATTTCTTGAATACCGGCAACTTGGGCAGCAACCAAAATATCGGGATGAATTTTACCTGTAAGATCACAAGGAGTGACTAAAACAACTTGAGGAACTTGAGCCACTTTAGCAGGAATAGCCTGCATTAAGACGCGACTGAGACGGGAACATTGATCTCCTGCTACATAAAGTCCGGCCCGTTTGTGGGGATAATAACGTTTACCAACGACCACATCATCGGCCTCAAATTTCACCCAAGATTTAGGCAAACGTTGACGATGAAAGATTTCTAGTTGTTTACTGACATTTTGAATAGCATCGAGTAAATCCTTAGAAATTTGTTGATAAGCGACATCTAACTCTGAACCACTAACTCGAAGTTGTTTAAGGGGTATAGGTTGTTGAAATTCATCAAGAAGTGCTAAATCTCCTTGAAGTTTAACATTATCAAGAATTTCTCGCACAATAATCTCTTTACCACGAATCTCCTCGCCATAACTGCGATCTCTGATTCGTTGTAATTCCGTTTCTATCTCAACAGATTGAGTAATGATTCGCAGCATGGAGTCAGCATACCCCTCTGGGCGACTACTAGATATCAGTCTAGTAAATTACTTATTGTATCTAGCTTAGCTTGGATTTCCCTAAGCTTGTGGTTCGTGATGGGCTAATTATTATTTACAGATGAGTTAGGATATAATCAGAATAATACAGCTTCATGTTAGTCCTATGACTCCTCCCAAGCAATCCTCCTCTTCATTGCGTTACTTTTTGGCCAGACTTAAACCCTTAGCGCGTATTGAGTTATGGGGTTCTCTGGGTATTATTGGGGTGATAGTTTTGGGTATTTGGCAATATTCGACTCATCCCGAATGGTTGGGCCATATTTCGTCTCAAATTTCCGATTCAACACTCCCTAATACCAATATTAACCCAGATATTAATGGGGAAGTGGGTAATAATCTTGATATTGGAGTTAATTTTCAAGATTTAACTCAAAACCCTACTTCAGATATTCTCTCTCCGAGATTAAATAAGATTCAATCTCCTTCAACTAATCCTCTAGAAACCCTTAAGACTCGGAATTTACTAAATCCCTTGACTCCAGGGTCAACTCCTTCAGATTCTACAACAACGACTGACAATAAACCCCAAATTTTTCAGCCTTTATTACCTCATCTTAAAAATCCTAATTCTTTATTTCCTTCTTTGTCTTCTCCACCCCCTCCTAGTAAACCTATTACTCTATCTACCTTAAAACCTCTTGATTTGGCTGCAATGAAGGATAATCCTCTGAATAAAGCACTTGAATCTTTACTTTCTCAAGATTTAGCTAGGCCTCAAACCAATGCATCAGGAGAACAGTCTCGTCAAACATCAGGTAATTCTGGTGATTCTTCTGATAATAGACCTGTGCAACGTCCTTTTAACCCATCTACTCCCAGACCTTCGGTTAATCCTTCTTATCAACCTTCTTATCCTACTTCTGGTATTCCATCAAATCAACAACCCTACACTAATTCTTATCCTTATTCAGCTTCTCAGGGTCAACCTTATCAACAACCTCCTTATCAACAACCCTATCAACAAACTCCTTATCAACAACCTTATCCTAATCCTTATGTAGCCTCTCCTGTTCAACCTTATACTAATCCTTACGGTTCAGGAACTCCGGTTTATCAACAACCTTATCAACCTAATCCTTCTAATAACTATAATAACCAAAATCCTGTCAACCCAACTAATCAAAACCCAAATCAGATTAAATACGGTATACAAAGACCTCAAATTCCCTAACCTTAAATATCCCGTAAAGCCTCTAAATTACCTATATCTTGGCAGAATGCCCCCGTTACAGGTCAGGCGGACGCATCGAACCGTAGGTGAGTACCGCCGAACCCTTAACGGCGGGACGGCAGTCGCTCCTCGACGGAAACCGTCAAGACCGCGCTGCCTCATGAATGCCAAGCAATAAATAAACTGCGCAGCAACGATTTAATTCTACCATTTCTGGGTAAACTGTGTTAAATTCAATTTATCCAAGGTCGAAAATTGTTAAATGCTAGTCGTAGAAGCCAAGTTAAAAAACGGAACATCAGAACAATATGAGAAACTTAATGAAGCTATTAAGACCTCTCAGTTTGTGCGTAATTCTTGTGTTCGTCATTGGATGGATAATAAAGGGACGACCCGCAATGACCTCCAAAAACTTTGTGCTGTATTAGCTAATAATAAAGGAATGGTTGAATTATTTTGCCAAGATTTATCGCATAGTTTGTGTTGCTGTACCTCCCCATTTCACTAGCCAAGACTGTTCAGTTTGTGGCACAAGAGTTCAGAAGTCATTAAGTACCCGAACTCATCAATGCCCTAACTGCAAAACAGTCTTGGACAGGGATCACAACGCATCAATCAACATTCTTAAAAAAGGGTTGAAATACTTGGGAAATTATCTCAACGGTAGTGTAGGGCATACACAAACCGACCCAAACGCCTTGGGAGAGTCCGACCTCTGGGTTCTAAATGGAAGCATTGAGAATTTAAGTTGTCTCGTTGAGCAAGGAATTTCTAATAGTGATATGGAAAGAATCCCCCGCTAGATTGCTCTCTCGCAATTAGCGGTGGGAGTATGTCAATGTCATTATAGTCATTGTTAAAAATAACTAATGCTGCTCTGACTTTAGTACCTGATAACGAATTAGAGCAGAGTGACAGTAATTTTTAAGGCAATTCTACTGATGTCGGTTTAGCAATATGAGGTAATCCCCACCCTAATTTCTCCCGTAAAATTCGGAAAAATTCAGGAGATTGTAACCGAATAAATCGAGCTAAATAAGGAGATTTTTGTACATAAATTCGATCATCTGGTAACACATAACATCCCCCATTACCATCGACAACTAAAACCATGCGATTTGGAGTGGCAGGGAAAATATTCACAGGTTCCTTATCAGAAAATACTAAAGCACGAGACGCTAAAGAATGAGGACAAATAGGGGCTAATTGAAACACGGGAACATCAGGGGTTACAACAGGCCCCCCCGCACTCAGAGAATAAGCAGTAGAACCCGTTGGAGTAGACAAAATAATGCCATCGGCCGCAATATCAACAGGGGCGTGTCTACCGATTTTAATCTCAAAATGGCACATACTCGTCAAGGGTTCCCGATGAAGTACCATTTCATTAAGAGACAGGGCTTCCCAAAGCAAAGTATCCTGACGCAATAATTGTACCGATAACATGGTACGTTCTTCTATTTCATAGTTTCCCGTCAACACTTGTTCTATAGACTCGGATAGTTGATTCAGATATACTTCTGTGAGAAACCCCATGTGACCCGTATTAACTGTTAGTAAGGGAATGCCACAGGGGGCCAATTGTCGGAAAGCAGATAAAACGGTTCCATCTCCCCCTAAAACGATGGCAAAATCCATATCCTCATCAAAATGGGGGGGGACAAGATGCTCAATGCGAGTATGACAGACGGGGCGTTCTGGTTGAGAATAGCCAAGGAGTCCACCCCGGCCAGTCTCTAAAATCACTGTCCAGCCACAACTAGATAGCTTGTTTTCTAAGTCTGAAGCGACTTTACAAGCAACGGGTTTGATATCATTAAAAATGATGCCTACTTTTGGCACGACGGGCTATCCTTGGTCAAAATTAACTCAAACAGAAGATTTAAAGGGAGTCTTTTTCTTCTTCTTAGATTTACTCTTTTCGTAATCGAGTTCTTTTAGCTTTTTGAGAATACGACTAAAATATTCCTTTAGATAGGATTCTAAAGTAGTTGTCTCCTTGGAATCAAGGCCAAATATTTCATATACTTGTTCCATAGGGGCGGTTAGGGCTTTACCACTGGCTAAAACTTCGGCAAAAGCCAAACGCTCAGATATATTATAAGTCCATTGGAAAAAGTGAGTAAAGCCACGCAAAAACCTGAGCAGTCCCAAGGGAATACGAGATATTTTAGCAGTTTTATCGGATAATTTCTCACATAATTGGATAATTTCTTCGGCTGTCCAGGCTTTTGTTCCCACCACTGGATAAGTCTGATTTTTGGTTTCGGGGACTTCTAAGGCGCGAATAGCGAATTTAGCCATATCCTGAGTATCCATGTAGGCAATGGCACTACTTGCACCCGTTATCCACACTGCCTGATTATCTAGAATAGGAACGGCGTATTGACTAATTAACCCCTGCATAAAACCAGAGGGACGCAAAATTGTATAATTTAACCCTGATTCAGCTAAAAATAGTTCTGTACAGTGTTTAATCTCCATTAAAGGCACATCGGTGTGTTTTTCGGCGTTGAGGATGGAGAAAAATATATAACGGTTGACTCCGGTTTTTTGGGCTGCTTGAATTAAGTTAACTTTTCCTTCCCAGTCTACTTGTTTTATCGCGTCAGTTGCTCTAGCAGAAGCCGCATCAATAATGGCTTCCATCCCTTCTAAGGCCGGAAGTAAGGTTTCTGGTTTACAAAGATTCCCTATGACTAATTCTGCACCCCATTCTTTTAAAAAAGATGCTTTCCTGGCATTTCTGACTAAACAACGGACATTATAGCCTTTATCAAGGGCATGGCGCGCTATTTGTCGCCCTAGTGTGCCTGTTGCGCCAACGATCAATAATTTCATTTATATAGATTTGTAATGTTTCTTAACGTTTCTCTAAGATATTAACAGAAAGTTACACAGTTGTGGCGTTTTCGCTAAAATCAGGACTGAAGACCATGACAGCCTCTGTATGGGCTTAATAAGTACAGCCAGGGCGGGTTTATTTATTTGTGAGAATCATTGATTTATGTAAAAAACCCGCCCCTACTACAAATTTTATGTAATTAATTTTGTCTAGCTACTTACCATTAAGTCCTAGTATTTAATGGTTTTGGTGTGAGGGGATGATATTTTAGTAAAATGAGAGGTAGACAAATTGATAATTTTTAGATCAATATAATGCTAGATGAGTTAATAAAATGTCTTATAGTGATTTTACTTTACCCAGTGTCTTAAAAGCTTTTGATTTAAAATGTTCAGAAATACCGAATCTTTTTAGTGAAGTAGAACCATTAGAACCGAGTAAGTTTCTCAGAGATGCTTTAGAAGATAATCTTATTTTAGCATTAGGAAGTAATACCGAAAAATCTCGCTCTGAGTTAATTATAACACCAATTTTACTCGAATTGAGAAAACAGTTTAATAAAAAAATAAGTTTTTTTTCTGGGGTTAATTTTACTATTGATTCTGCCAGAGGATTAAATGGTAATTGTGATTTTTTGATTAGTGGTTCTGAAGAATTACTATTTATTAAATATCCTGTTATTGCGATAGTTGAAGCGAAAAAAGAGGATTTGATAGCAGGTTTAGGTCAATGTCTTGCAGAAATGATAGCTGCTCAAATTTTTAATGAAAGAGAAATACAACCGATATCTAGTATATTAGGAACCGTTACATCAGGGACTAATTGGCGATTTTTGAGGTTACAAAATGAGCAGGTTGACATTGATTTGACTGAATATTATTTAAGTGATTTAGATAAAATTTTAGGGATTTTAGCTAATGGGATTAGTTGTGGAATGGGCATCTTGCCCGTTACAGACTAGAAGCGACGTACCATAATTATTTATATTTCAAATGAAAACACTATATTAATACCCGATATTTACTAAACAACAGTAAAGGGAATATTTTCTAAAATGACATTAGGAATATTACCAGAACCTAAAACTTCTTTAGCATCGATAATTTCTATTCCCACTAATAATTCATTGACTCCAATATTTAAAGCCATTTCATCAGTCAGTTGAACTGTTTTGCATTCGTGTTTTCCTTCTACCAGCCTAATATAAAGGGCATCAATTTCAGCATCATAACTAATTTTCATAATTTTTTCCTTAATTTCTCTTTCATGTGCTTTAAAAGCTGACTAATTACTACCTGATTGAGCAAAACAAAATTGCTTAATGACTACTGCTTGATTAGCGGTAATTTGTCGTGCTTTCCAAGCAATACGCCCCCCTTCTCGGTTGCGCCCTAATTCTTCCGTAACTTCGTAGCCATAGTTTAACCAATCAGGAAAATTATTGCTCATAATAAAACATTAGTTAATGAATTACTTTTAGTAATAATAAGTTACTGAGAAAAGTTAGGAACAAGACGGAAAAGTAAAGTTAAAAAAGCAGTTACTACAGATACAATAAGAGGAGTAATTAAAGATTTTGCTCCTTTTAAGTCGGCTACATCATTAACCAGATTTCTTTGGATACTTTTCATTTCTGTCACATCTTCTTTGATAGTTTTAACTTCTTCTTCTAACCGAATTTGTCCCATTTTTATTTCAGTGATGTCTTTTTGAATGCTATCAAATTTAGCTTCAAATTTAGCTTCAGATTTTTCAAATTTGGCTTCAAATTTTTCAAATTTAGCTTCAGATTTTTCAAATTTGGCTTCAAATTTCTCATCCATCTTGTCTAACTTACTGTTGATCTCTTTCAAGACTTCCCCTAGAGAGTAAGTGACTGTTATCGGTGTCTGTATACTTGTGCCTTCGGGACTCATGACTTAAACTCCTATTAGATATACGTTAACGAATTCTATTCCCGTGGGGTGTGTTAGGCAAATGCTTATTATTCGATTATAAACTAATATTTTTATCCGGCAGTAATGCACCAAGATTAAAAGGTTTATGTATGTTAAGCTAAGACGCATTTAAAATGGTTATAGAGGATTTTAGTAAAAAGTTCAAACTCTTTCTCCGGCGCTCCCTTGCAGTCTCAACTACTAATTTAAATGCGTGACAGCTTACGCTAGGCTAACACGCCCTATTAGATTGACATAGCTAATGCGCGTGTATTAGGACTGGGGTTTGTTGGGTTTCGTATCTCAACCCAACCTACAATCTAATTGGGTGCGTTAGACTTATTTATGTCCGACTACTCTAGAAGATGCAAAATTAATTTTCAATTAACCTAATCCCTCAACAACTGGATGGAAATAAAAGGCAATTCCAATGACTAGATACGTCGCTAATAATAGCGTCCCTTCTAACCAATTAGAACGACCATCAGAACTAATAGAATTCGTAAGTAAAACAGCTACGGCTACTGCTACTAACTCAAAAGGATTAAAATTTAGATCCATTGGTTGTCCTAAAAGTAATCCTGAAATTACTAAAACAGGGGCAACAAATAAAGCAATTTGTAAACTTGAACCCACTGCTACTGACATTGATAAATCCATTTTATTTTTCATGGCAACGGTGACAGCAGTAATGTGTTCTGCTGCATTCCCAACAATGGGTAATAAAATGACTCCGGTAAATAATCCTGTTAATCCTAAAGACGCAGTAGCTTCTTCTAAAGAATTGACTAATAATTCTGATTCAAGAGCAACTCCAATAGTTACCATTAACAAGATAAAAATCCATTTTTTGATATTCACTTGTGTGGGATTTTCTTCTGTTAATTCTGCCTCATTATTTTCCATGTCAGCCATACTTACATCATAAAGATAAGTATGAGTTTTCATAGAAAAAAGTAAGGTCAAGCCATACACTAAAATTAAAACAATGGCAACTGCAACTGATAAATTTTGTAAGGTTTTTTCTTCAATTCCTGTTGAAGTATACTGTACAGCAGTCGGTAATAAAATCGCCACTACGGCTAAATTCATGGAGGAAGCATTTAAACGGGCCGCTACTGATTGAAATGTTTGCTCTTTATAACGTAATCCTCCTAATAACATTGAGAAGCCAACTACTAATAATAAATTACCAATAATTGACCCCGTAATAGTCGCTTTAACAACTCCAATTAATCCCTCTTTCAGAGCAACTAAGGCTAAGATTAATTCTGTCGCATTCCCAAATGTGGCATTTAATAAACCCCCTAAATTGGGCCCCACAACTATAGAGATTTCCTCGGTTGCTTTACCCATAAAACCTGCTAAGGGAACAATAGCTAACCCTGCAGTTAAAAATATAACTGTTGCACCCCATTCAAGATAATATGCAGCAAAAGAGACGGGTATAAACAACAAGAAAACAGATAAAATCTTATCTTTATTTGACATAAATTGAGATGGTTACTCCTAGCCTGGGATACTTCTTATTTTAGAACATTAGGAGTTATTCACAAGTAATAAGTTTTCAGGGTGGGTTCTTAACTAAAATTTAATGTTTTCATAAATTAAATAAACCAGTCCGTACATAAGATCTCCAAAAAAAATAATTCAATCATGTCTATCATTGTTTTGATTAGACTTCATATTCATTTGTCGAATTAGCCAATAACTAGCAGAAAGTCCTAAAGCAGCTAAAGCTAAGGCAATAATATCGTTTTTCTCATATTTAGCTGGATCAAAAATAATGATTTTTCTGGCTACAGCAATTAAAGCTGTGACCACAACTAATTCGACTTGAACAATATGTTTTCTCAGATAAGCAGTGATATTTTCTAATAATTCTAAGGCAATTAATATGTTAAGAAATAGTCCAAAAATTTCTAGCATTGTTTTATTAAAAAATCCCACAGGTTCAGTGGTCAATAAATCTTTACCAAGAATAATGACTAAATCAAAAATAGAAACACAAATAACAATAACTAAGGCAATAGATAAAACTTTAGAAACAACATTTTCAACGAGATGAATCAATCTCATAAAGTTGTCATCTTTAAATATTTTTTTCATAGGTCACAGCGTAAGTAAAGTTCAAGTCATTAATTTATCTTACCAAAGTATTCAATTTTTATAAATTAATTATCAATTTTTTTTTTCATAAGCAATTACCTTATATAATACTCGTTCAGAACTTTGACTATATTTCAGTATTTCTGTCGTCCAACAAGGAATAAAACGTCCTTTATCCAAACGCTTGAATACATCCAACAAAATATCATAAGTTGGTAAAATTTCAGCCGTAATATCTTGGTGTACAATCTCTTTAAGACCCGTCTTTAATGCCAAATTTTTATAATCTTCCATAGTACAACATTTGGCATCTCCATAAAAACTACTAATTAGCATTTTGCCAAGATAATATAACAAGAAATCTATAAAAAATTGTTTGTTTGGCAAAACAAAATCAGATAAAGCTAATTTTCCTTCTGGACGTAATACCCTAGATGTTTCTTTTAAAAAGGCAAATCTTTCAGGAAAATGAAAAATACATTCCACTGCTAAAACGACATCAAATGTTTCTGCTTCTAAAGGTAAATTACAAGCATTTCCTTGAATAAATTCAATTTTATTATTACCCAATGGCTTCACTTTTTCTCTTGCTCTTTCTAATTGACGATTATCAATATTAATTCCCACAATTTCCAGAGAAGAAAAATTATCATTTAAACTGGCAATAGTTCCTCCAAAACCACAACCAACATCTAAAACTCTCATTCCTTCCTGAATATTGGCTGCTTTATAAATCAGTTTTGATAAATTTTCTGTGGCTATTTCAAAATCGACTATATTGATTTTTGCTAATTCAGGATTGGGCCAATATCCCCAATGAACATGACGACCTAATGCTTGTTCAGCATCAGTATTCTTTTTGTCGAATTCTTGCAAAAGTAAGTCAAAATAAGGCAGTTGAATCGATACTTCTTTCATGGATAAAGACCTAGTTAATAAATTAATTTGAGAGAATCATAGCTACTTCAGGAACAGTCAATCTTCGCCAATTAATCAGAATTTTTCTGATTTTCAGATAGTTTCCCTTTAATTCTATATGATTAATAGTAGAAATCTAACTATTCTCAAGAATATTTTTATGTTAAGGAAAATTTAGGTACTTCTTCGTCCTAATTCATAAATTCCACAGGCCATACAAGTTAATATACCTATGCTAACTGCCCAACTTTTTCCTAATCCTAATTCTACTACCCAATTACAAATTCCACCTATGGCTAAGAAAGGAATAATACTAAATATAGACGCATAAAACGCATTTTGAGATTCTCTGGCTTTGCGGGTTCTTTCAAATTCTTTGACTGAGATATAAAGCGATCGCTCAGCAAAATTAAACCAACGATTTAGCCCTTCGATTATACATTCTCGCAGAGAAGAAAATCCTAAATAAAAGGCTAAGGCCCATAAACAAGCACCAGCAATCATAACTTTATCAAGGGAAATTTGAAAGGGGAGAAACTCACTTAACATCGGTTTGGGTAAGAAGTTACTAATTTTTTGAACAATTCATCTATTTTAACGTAAGTTGCCAGTTTAGAAGATCCCTCCTAATCCCCCTTAAGAAGGGGGCAAATTATCAATAAACACCTTAATTTGCTCTTAATTAGTCTTTTTCTTATTAGTAGGTTGGGTTGAACGATAGTGAAACCCAACAAAATCCCTTTGCTGTATTGGGTTTCGTTCCTGAAAACAACCGAAGAAAATTGCTTATCTAAGTAGTGTTATCAAAATAATCGGGTCTAAAACCTTGCTTTTTCATGCGAAACGTTTTTGGTTCGGAGTTTAAATCCCCGTTACAAAAACAACTTCCGATGCACTCGCGCTCCCCTGAACTTCTGACTTCATTAAGTTGGGTTTCGTTCCTCAACCCAAGCTACAAAAATTGCTGATGAGTGCTATATAATACTAGAAACAGTTAGCATTTAGCTCGATTATTTCGGTGTGAGAAGTGTCATGAATCAGTTAATATATTTCTTAAGAAAAAAGCTTAGGATTGTCCTTTCCCAACGCTTTTGGTTAATTTTATTAGCCTTAACTGCTTTATCTCTAAGTCTAGGTACAAAAGTCCCTTTAAACGCCCAATATGTTCCGGCCGCTATCGCCACCAATACCTGGCGATATGCGTCCTTTCCCGTCGAAAACCCTCAAGCTTATACCTCTGGGTTTGGGTATCGGATATCTCCCGTCACCGGCCAATCTCAATTTCATTATGGCTTAGATATTGCCGCATCGTTAGGCAGTTATGTGCGAAATTGGTGGGAAGGCCAAATCGTGGAATTATCAGACCATACTGCTTGTGGTACAATGATTAGGATTCGCTCAGGACAATGGACTCATATTTACTGTCATTTGATGGGATCAGTAGGAAACACTCCTCAAGGACAATATTTAATGGATCAAGATGGGGGAATTATTGTCTGGTTAGGGCAAAATATCCCTCTTGGGGCTAGAATTGGTCGAGTAGGTATGACGGGACGAACTACAGGGCCTCATCTTCATTGGGGGTTAATGTATGGCAGAGAATATGTTGATCCTGCTTTAATATTACAAGAAATGTTTCGTTATCAAGCTGCTTCCTAATTTTTATATAATCTTTAAGTTTAGTTTAATGCCAATAAAATACTACATTTTTTTGTATTTAAAGGTAATTTATGACAGGTCAAGTCTATTTAGTAGGAGCAGGATTAGAAAATATTGCTTATCTAACTTTGAGAGCTTATCATTTATTATCTCACGCTGAAGTTTTAATTTATGATGCCCTTATTGATAGTCAATTACTTAATTTAGTTCCTTATAATTGTCTAAAAATTAATGTGGGTAAACGGGGAGGTTTGCCGAGTACAAAACAAGAAACTATTAATAAATATTTAGTTGATTACTGTTTAGAAGGAAAACAAGTTGTTAGATTAAAAAGCGGTGATCCTTTGATTTTTGGTCGCGTTAATCCTGAAATAAATGCCTTAATTAAAGCTAATTGTAATTATGAATTAGTACCTGGTATTTCTTCTGCTTTGGCCGCTCCTTTATTAGCCGGTATTCCCCTAACAGATAAAGTCTTAAGTCGTTGTTTTACTGTTCTCACTGGTCATCAACCAGATTTACTCGATTGGGAGGCATTAGCTAAAATAGATACATTGGTTATTTTAATGGGTGGACGTACCCTTTCTATTATCATTCAATGCTTACAAGACAAGGGACTAGCTATTACTACTCCAATTGCAATTATTCGTCATAGTGGTAATCATAAACAACAGGTTTGGCTAGGAACTTTAGGTGATATACTAGATAAAGTTTATGGGGTTTCTTTGTCTCCTGCTGTTATTATCATTGGTGAAGTTGTCACTCTAAAATTTATGGATTTTTCCTCTTTTCTTCCTTTAACTAACAAAACAATTTTAGTCACTCGTGCTGCGGAACAATCTAGTCAATTTACCCTTCTTTTACAACAACAAGGGGCGACAGTTATTGAAATGCCCGCTTTAGAAATTGTTCCCCCTTCTAGTTGGGAAGGGTTAGATAGTGCAATTAAAGATTTATCGACGTTTAATTGGTTGATTTTAACCTCTGCTAATGCTGTTGAATTCTTTTTTAAACGCTTAGATTATTATGGTAAAGATGCACGAGCTTTATCGGAAGTTAAAATAGCTGTAGTTGGCAAAAAAACAGCCTCTGTTCTACAAAATTATGGACTCAAACCTGATTTTATTCCCCCTAATTTTGTGGCAGATTCTTTAGTAGAAAATTTTCCAGAATCTTTAAGTCATCAAAATATTTTATTTCCTCGTGTGGAAACCGGAGGACGAGAAATATTAGTCAAAGAATTAACAAAATTTGGGGCCAATGTAGTTGAAGTGGCCGCTTATCAGTCAGGATGTCCCTCAACTATTGACACTGATGCTTGGGATAGGTTACAATCAGGGAAGATAGATATTATTACTTTTGCTAGTTCTAAAACTGTTGAAAACTTTTATCAGTTAGTTCAACAGGCTTTAGAAAAAGAATCTTCACTGAGAATATCAGCGATATTAGAGAAAATCTGCATTGCTTCTATTGGTCCCCAAACCTCTAAGACTTGTTACGAACGCTTAGGAAGGGTAGATATAGAAGCTGTCGAATATACATTAGAAGGGTTAGTAGAAGCGTTAATTAAATCCTATTGTATCGTATTGTAGGGGCGGGTTTAGCTAAAACCTTTGTCACCCAACTATAACAATCATCTCAAAACCCGCCCTGCTTAATTACTCCGACAAACAATAACAGCAACCACTTTGCTAGTCTCTTAGGGACTTCCCCTCTTTGTTGATATTCTCTAGAGTTGCCCTGAATAATAATTCAGATGCCTTGCTCCCTGGAACCTACTTGAGGAAATATAAGTATCTAGATGGGTTGCTGTTATTGCGAGTTAACGAGACAGATAGGAACTTAAACAGGTTATTCTCCTTTGAACGTGTTTTTTGGGCTTGAACTTGCAAGTTTTTCTGCCAGGGAAGCTTTATTTATTTGCTTCATATTATTAATCTAGCATCTTTGTCAGCAAAACGTCAGATTCTTAATGAAAGTTTACAGTTAAGGGATCAAGGGAATCAAAGGGATTGTCTAAGTATATATGTGTATTTTGTTAATTATAGAGATTTATGTGGCAGTGAATACTAAATAGCACAATTAGCTAAAATAGAAGTTAAGAGCTAAACACAATAATCCCATTAATTGTGCCGTAAAAATCAAAAGATACACAGCAATTTTAGGGCGTAAAATAATAAATAATAACCCAATATTTTTAATATCAATTAGAGAACTCAATAGTAAAAAAGTCAGGTTAGAACCATAGAGAAAAGTAGACATCAAGGGATTAATAACATAAGGGGCCCATAGAGAACCCACAGAGGCAACCATGCTAAACAACACCATGACCAGCATTTGATTAACTGGGGTTTGGGCCCAGTCCAACAGTTGACCTTGAGGGAGAAAAACTTGAATAGCAGTAACGATCGCACAGCCTAAAATTAATATACTTCCGAGTTCGAGAAATTCCTGAATCAGACTTTCTCCAAACAAGAGACAGCGTTTTGGCCAAGTTAGAGGTATCTCAGTAGTTGCCGTATATTCATAGATTAAATTACCGGCCCGATGGAGAGGTTGAGAAGTTTGGGAAGGCAGAAGATAATTACCTGAAGATAACAAGGTAGAGCGCATTTCTAGCCCAGAATTTCTTGGAATAGACTCATAGGTTTTATCCCCATAGGTACTAAAAATTAACCCCATAATAATGCCAATTAACCAAGCACTAAAAATGCGTAAAAATAACAATCTCGGATGAGTTCCTAAAACTTGCCAACTGATCCAGATGACAAAAGGATTAATAACAGGAGAAGCAATTAAGAAACTAATTGAAAGGGGGATAGAGACACCTTGAAGCAATAACCGTCTAGTTACCGGAATATTACCATATTGTCCCACCGGAAGCACCATACCTAAACTACTGCCCACAATAGCCCCCAAAATACGATTACGGGGCAATTTGGCTAGGAAATCATGTTCATTAACAAAAACTAACAACCCACTAGATACCATAATTCCGAATAATAGGAATGGTAAAGAAGCAATAACATTGCTCAAAAAAAGAGTATAAGCGTAACTGAGTTGAGGCATAATTATATTTTCAAGTGGTGTAGGGGTCAACGGCCGTTGACCCCTACATTTGCGCTTATCTAAAAGGGCCAATTACATCTTTAACGACTATTCTTTGGTCGGCTGAATAACCAGCAAAAGAACGAGTTGCTTCTAGATTAATTTCTACTCCTAACCCTGCTTTTAGATGGTCAGGACTAATGGGTAATTTTCCAATATTAATAGTAAATTTATTATTGTCAATTGTCACTAAATCTTCAGAAATTGCTCCTTCATACTTAGTAATATAATCAGAAACCGGACGGAAACGAGGATCAGATCTAGTAATACTATAAGTTAACTTAAACTTAGTCGCAATTAAATTTGATTGACGAGCTTTATCGACTAATGTTAGCTTAAGTTCTGTTCCTCTGCCTGATAATCCTTGACTTTCCAATTGAGTCGCATCTCGTTGTCTAATAGCATTATAAACGATTAATTGAGTAATATTATTTTTGGGTTGAGTTGTTGCTTCAATCCATAAGTTTTTAGGTAATTCTACATTAATATTTTTATCATTTTGTAATCTAAGAGTTACTTGTTCTTGAGCAAAACTATTAAAAGATTGAGGCGCATTCCAAATGAGAATAAAAGAGCGTTCAAATCGCTCGACTAATGCTACATACTCATCATCAATAAATGATCCTGGAGCAAATAAAGATTTTGCCCCATTGCGAGTTTCCCAAACATTTTTAGACAAAAGATAGCCTTTCTCCTTTAAATTTGCCATTGTTACTGCGGCCGCTGGTTTATCAGGTTCTAAAGGTTTATCAAAATTAATTAAGGTTAATTTTCCGGGTAAACCATCTCGTCCCCCTACACCTATCACTCCATTCGTCCCATTTTTGCCATCTTGACAACGAAATTCTAGAGTAGTACAAATATAGCCAGGATCACCAGGGTTTCCTGTACAGGTTTCGATGTTCCAGTAAGGATCAGTACAATTGCAACCGTCACCCCCAAAACCTCCCCTGCCAGGTTCTCCTCCTTTGCCTCCTGCCGCGTTAACATAGATTTGTTTTAGACTCGTTAAATCTGTACCATAAAGGGTTAAAGAACCTCCATTCCCCCCATCTCCTCCATTTCCTCCATTTCCTCCCCTACCCCCACTCGGAGCTTGCACATTATAATTAACCCCAACGGGTTGATTGTCACATCGGGCATCTTTTCCTCTTTCTCCCTCTTTACCTTTTTCCCCATTAGCACCGACTAAATTGAGGGTAACGGGAGAACCATCGGCAAAAATCGTTAAATTGTCACTATCCTGACCATTTTTGCCTGAGATGCCATTCTGAGCATCGGAACCATTTTGACCAAAGGGTTTGATATCCGCACCCCAAGCGACTCCAGCACAAATCTGAGATGAGGAAGGGATGGGAATCATCAAGGAACTGATAAAAAAGGGGATAAATAGAGGTAATTTACTGAAGACTCGCATTGATTTGTTATTCTATTAACAATAACTGAATTCTGTGACTTCATTGAGTTAACTTTTGTTTCCTATCCTATGATCTTAAAAGTTATCAATAATAGAATGGTACGTTAGAAAAATAGGTTCTACTGGACAAATTATGCTAAATTAATAATTATTAATAAAAGGCTAAAGCCTTATACTATAAAAACGATCGTCCGCCTGCGCGGACTAAATTATAGGTTGCGTAGGCAACCTTTGTTTATATAGCTTAACTCTGAGCAAGTTAAAGTTTATTATTTGTATAGACAGATAAATTAAAATTCTTCTTCGACTCTTAAATTAATACTTTTTCCTAACTGTGGGTGATAAAAATAAAGTTCTTTTGCTTGTAAATATAAACGATTTGTATCTGTTAAATTACCATATAAACGATCTCCTAAAATTGGGATACCTAACCCTTTTTTATCAGAACAATGAACTCTTAATTGATGAGTTCGTCCCGTTAAAGGAATTAATTCAATACGAGTATAATTTCCTTCTCGACTAATGACTCGAAATTGCGTTATACTGGGCTTACCTTGAGCAAAATTAACCTTTTGATAAGGGCGATCGCTAGGATCTCCCCACAAAGGTAATTCAATAATTCCCTGATCAATTAATAATAAATCTTCTAAAATAGCCTCATAAACTTTCTTAACTTGTCGTTGCTCAAATTGTTGACTTAACTGACGATATATATCTAAATTACGTGCTAATAAAATGATACCAGAAGTATCTTGATCTAAGCGATGTATTGCTCTTAAATTAATCCCATCTGGTAATAAATTTTGTAAACGACTTAAGACACTATCTTGGCGATCGCGGTAACGTCCAGGAACAGATAATAACCCTGTAGGTTTATTAACTGCTATCAAATATTGATCTTCATAAATAATAGAAAGATCTTGTAATTTACTATTATTAACTAAGGGAATAGAAGATAAACCAGATAATAAAAAACCCATTAAAGGTTGACATCTTGACTCACAGGCCCCATAAAATTCTCCGGGTACTTTATCCCCTTTTACTGGCCCCCACCAAAATTCCGCCATAGCTAAAGGTTTAAGTTGATTTATTGCCGCATAATGGAGTAATTTAGGGGCGCAACAATCTCCGGTTCCTGTAGGTAAACCTTTAGTTTTTAACTGTTGTAAAGAAGTAGAATTTCCGGCAAAATTAGTTAAAGTATAAACAGCATTCATTTGACTTTGTAATTTACGAGATAATTCTTGACGTTGCTGTTTTAATTGAGTTATTTCTTGTTGTGCTAACTCAATCACTTCTTTGAGAGGTTTTAATATCTGATCTCGTTGCTGTTTCAATTGTTTTTTTTCTCGTTTATCGTGACGACTTGCTACATTAAGTTGTTCAATAGCAATAGCTAAACTATCCCCTGTTAAAGTTTTACATAATATCTCTCGTTGCTGTTGTCTTTGTTGTTTACGCTGAAGATGAACAACCGCTAAATGAGCAAAATTTGTTTGCCATTCTTGTGTTAATTTGTCATAACTTTGCCAAACTTCTAAAGATTGTAAATAAATAATTTTTTGCTTGATATTTTCTAATTGAGTTAGAGTATAAATTTCCGGTAAAATAACTTGATCTCTCCCAGGAATAGGAGGAACCCATCCCTTAACCTGAGAATTACCATTTAATAACCCAGAAAATGCTTTAATTACCCCTAATTTTTTAGCTAAAGTTTCTATTAGTAATACCCCATACATTTTACCTTCAGATGAATAACGAGGATCTCTACTAAGATCTGTCATCAAACCATTAGCAATAGCCTCAACCATCGCAGTACGGGGCAATCTTAACATAATACTCTGTTGAGGACAACGCCCCTCATACCAATAACTAGGGGGGGAATCTGGGATCATTTGATCCTCTTTCATAAACTCAGAAATTGACTGAAAAAATACCATATATTTTAATAATTTGTATAGAGATCACTGCCATCTGGGATAATTTATGTTATGTTGGTCAAGAATTTGATGTTATTCTTGTCCTCTCACATTGAAAAATTTTAAGGAAAAACCATATGGTTCAATTAACAGAAGTCACTAAAAATACCGATCTCGTCTCTATTCCTTTCTCAGTTTCTCATACTGGAGTATTAGCGACAGAAACCCGTCCTTGGGGATCATTTACTACCCTAGAAGAAGGGCCAGGATACAAAATTAAACGCATTGAAGTTAATCCCGGCCACCGTCTCAGCTTACAAATGCACCATCATCGCAGTGAACACTGGATTGTTGTATCAGGAACCGCTAAAGTTACTTGTGGTGATCATGAAGAAATTTTAGCAGCTAATGAATCAACCTATGTTCCTCAATGTACATCTCATCGTCTGGAAAATCCAGGGGTAATTAAATTAATTCTCATTGAAGTACAGAACGGGGAATATTTAGGAGAAGATGATATTATTCGTTTTCAAGATGATTATTCTCGTCATAAATAATAGGTAAACTCAGCTAATAATCATCTCAATTTATTAGTAGGGGCGAATGGATATTCGCCCTTATAAACTTTGTAGGAATATATAATGCCATACGTCAATATTCAAATTATAAAAGGTGCAACAAGAGAGCAAAAATCTCAGTTAGTTAAGGATGTGACTGACTCCCTTGTGCGCGTACTGAATAAAAAACCCGAACATATTCATATTGTAATTCAAGAAATTAATGAGGAAAACTGGGGTTTTTCAGGACTATTAACAGACGAATGGAAGCAACAGCAAGACCATGTATAGTGTTTACAAATGGTTAATTTGAGGTATCACCAATAAAAATCACAAAAATTCATAAGATAAGGGGGAATTTTGGATGATTAAGGTGATCGCACTACAAGATCACGAATCTGCTTACAGTGTCCAATTTGCGATCGCTAGTCTGGGTACTAGACTAAAATCTCGTTGATTGCGGGTAACGATTGTGGCATTAAGAGATAATGCGATCGCAGCTATTCGCACATCTTTTTGTAGGCGATTTTTCCGTAGGGGAGGATTTTCTTTAAGCAGGTTTTTGAGACAGTTATCTGCCTCTGATGTGAAGTCTAGAATCTCAATTGTTTGGAGATATTTAACAGTTGTCCAAAGTTTTGAGTAGAGTGAGGGGAGATTATGCACTGCTGACGGATCGTTAATTCTACCAATCCAGCCGTTGAAAAGTTCTTGAACTGTAATCACAGTAACAGCAATTTGATGTAGGGAAGCATTGGCAATAACTTGGGGATGATTACAAAGAATTAGTGAAACATGATCCGTATCGAGAATATATTGAGACATTCAAGCCACCCCTATAAGTAATAGGAGGAGTCAACTTCCGTATCATCATCTGAGGTTTTTTCTGCTCGAATTTTATCCATAATGTCTTTAAAATCTGGATCGTCTTGAAAGATACCAGCAAATTGTATCCAGGTAGGTGGTGAGGCAGAAAGTGGCACATTCCAGGAAATAGCTTCGATGTGGCTGAGTCTTTCTAAAACAGTAGCTTTAATTTGGGCGATCGCTTCTTCCCGTGTTGGTGATTCGACTCGAAAGTTAGGAAATTCCAAGATAGATGCGGCAAATTGACCATTTTTGAGAGTTTCTACCAGGAGTGTCATCTTCAGGTTAGCCAATGGCTGGGATTGCGATACATTAAGATTGATAACCATGTTTGATATTGTTAGTTTTGAACTAAAATCAGAATACGCCTAGATTAAAACAACTATAGTAGTCCCAAATCATTTGTGAGAAGTCGCACGCCGCATCTTGCCTGTGAGGTGCTAAAAGCGAAACCCAACAAACCTGAATGCTAATACACCAAATTAGTCCTGTCAACCCAGTAGGGTGTGTTAGACGGCTAGAATCTTTGATTTAACTAGGATTTAACAATCCGTCGTAACGCACCAATTTAGATATTTTAATCCAGTAGGGTGTGTTAGACGGCTAAAATCTTTGATTTGACTAGGATTTAACAATCCGTCCTAACGCACGGATTTAGATATTTTAATCCACGATACCAATTATGCCATTAGATGAAGCCAATAAATTAGATTTACAGAAGCAACTTCATACCCTTAATGAAGTTAATAAATCTCTGATCGGTTGTGAAACTATTGAGGAGGTTATTACAAAAGCATTACAACAAGTTCGTTACCACTTAAATGTTCAAGTTGCCTCTATATTTTTGTTTAATAAAGATGGCTATATCCAAGGAATGGGTATTAATGGAATAGATAAAGATCGTCAAGAAATTGATGGTAAGAAATTTCTCCGTTGTCTAAATATTTTTACGACAGATAACTATGACTCTGATTATAATAATATCATGTGAATATAAAATTGAACGAGAATATCACAAATGTTTAAATATGGTACTTTACAACATCGATCAATTCTTAGTCCACAAGCATTTCTAGAAATTGCTAATCTTACTAACCCTGAGAACAAAGTTATAGTTCCAGCAGTAGTTGATAGTGGTGCTACGATAACTTGTATTCCTGAATCAATTATAGCAAAGCTAGGATGTCGGGCAGTGGCAGTTCAGATAATTAGAACAACGGGTTTTAGTAGCTCAATGTCTGAAAGAATGTTATATGTAATTCGTGCAAAAATTACTGATACAACAATAGATTCATCTCTAGCTTTTGGTTATCATGAAATTCGAGTTTTTGCTATACAACAGCTAAAATACGCATTGATTGGTCGAGATATTTTGAATCAATTTAAAGTCGTTTTAAATGCGCCACAACATAATTGGAGTTTACACAATATAGAGCATTCTGTAGAAAATTCTGTAGAGGAACCCGTATTTAAAAGCTTTTTACATAAATATAAAAATGAACTGATTGAATTTTCCGAAGATTTGCGTAAATTATCTCAAGAAAGTAATAAAAATATTACCGAAAAAGAACAGATTATAAAACAAAGACTAGACTGGATTCAAAACAGAGTAAAAGAAATTAGAGAAGTCTTTCAAGCGGATAATACTGTATTAACGGTTGTCAATATTAATGATTTAGTCAAAGAGAATATACTATCATTTTCATCAATACAGGAAAATATAGATATTACAGAGGATTATGATAATAGTATTCCTTCGATTCAAATCAATTCTCAAGAAATCAAAGATGTTATCTATAACTTAGTTAATAATGCAGTAGAAGCAATTAAAAAAAGCAACAAAAAAAATAAGCAAATTAAGATCAAGACCCATATTACGACATTAGATTATATAAATTATATTCAAGTTATCATTGAAGATAATGGAATTGGTATCATTATAACTGGTCATCCAGATCCCAACAATAGGAGGTTAGCTGAAAGACTTAAGGCTAATTTATATAAGGAAAAATCTCCAGTTAATTATCGTCAAGATATTAAAGAAATTGTTTTAGAAATACTGAAGTATAAGAAACAAATTGTTAATAGTATTATCGATGAGCAAATTGCAAAATTAAGCCCAAATCCTAAAGATATTGATATTTATGAGGAACTCAGAAAGCTTGATATAACTTCTCAACAAGATCCTAATATTATTGCTTACGAAAAAGTGAAACAAGATCCACAATGGTTAGAAAAATATCAAGGTAAATATGTCGCTTTTGTAGAAGAAAAATTAGTTGATTATGATGTAGAAGAAAATAAAGATAAAATCCGTAAGCGCATAGAAAAGAAATATCCTAATCCAACAATGTCAAGATTCTTGATAAAAGTTGAGCCAATGGAAGATGAAATTATTGATTTGCCAAGTTCTTTATGGTTTGATGATCTTGGTTTAGACTTTTAAGATTAAAAATTGTCAGTTTAAACTATGGTATAATTCACCCGATTACTTAAATATTGGTAACAATAGTAAAATGTCGCCATTAACGTTTGAAAATAAGTTTCCTGACTGTCTCTTTATGAAATTACATGGGGAACTTATAAGTAATGATAATCAACAGTTTAATGCTACTAATAAAAGTGTTGAATTAAAATTAACCATTCGTTTTGGTGAACAATTAATAGAACAAAACAATCAATCCATTAAATTTGGCTTGAAAAAAGGCTGTTTAGAACTAAAGTTTAATGATAATTCAAAAATTCTACTAGAAACAATAGGTTTAAATCCTAAATTTGAATCTATAATAGAACTAGAGATACAGGAAGAAGAAAGTAAAGATAGAGAAGGAACTACCTCAGTTGCATTAAATTTCCAATATAACCATAAAACTAGAGAAACAACGAAGATAGTGAATAAATTTAAAGACCAGTTTGTTCAGGTTTATAATAAAGGGACAGAAGAAAATCCTCTCTGGATATTCCAAATTAAACCTCATGGCTTAATATTAACAGGGATTTTACAAAATGAAAAACTAGGCATTGTTCAAAGTAATTCTGATAAACTTTCTATTACAGCTATCTTTAAAGTTAACAAAGAAGATATATTGATTACTGAAATTAATGGAGAGGTGATTGAAAATATTAAGGAACAAAAAAAAGAAATACTAATTCAGAAATTTAGTCTGCTACTTCAGCAAAATCCTTATCTAAGTAAAATGGAGTTAATTTATGAATAACAATCAATCTTTTACAGAAATAGTTTCTCGTATGAAAAATGTTATTGATGCTCCCACAGATGACTGGTTTGAATTAGCTAAAATTGCAGATTTAGACCATTTAACGTGCTTTGCGGGAAAAGATCTTAGCAATTTTAGTCCAATAGATAGAAAGCTAAGCGGTGCAAATTTTAGTAAGACAAATTTTAGTAACAGCGACTTAAGTAAAACAGATTTAAGTAACGCTAATCTCAGTTATGCTAACTTGAGTAATACTAATCTAAAAAACGCTAACTTAAGTAATGCTAACCTAACTCACGCTAATTTGAGTAATGCTGATTTAACTAATGCTGACCTAAGTGGTGCTGATTTAACTAATACTATCTTGCATAATGCTAAAATAGAAAATGCTATCTTTAAAAATAATATAGGCTTATGGGTTGGTGTTCCGTTCTCTGTTTCTCCTCAAATTGAAGAATTAAACAATACAGAAATTCGTTTACCTCCTGGAATGTCTATCGAATATTGGATAGCTGAATTTTTAATCACACAAAATCAAATGACAAGTCATGATAATCAACAACCTCAAAAAATGGATTCTCCCAAAAGTTACATAGAAATTTATAATCCATCTAATGAGTCTAATCTTTTTAAATTTGAAGCAATTTTTAATTCTGAAGCACCAATTAATTGTATTCCTGAATCTATTATTTCTTCCCTTGGAGCTTTGACTTATAGTAATATTAAATTACGAGACAATTTAGGGAAAATTTTGTCATTGAAGACTTATTATGTCAATATTAAAATTAATGGTACTGACATCGAAAATGTTGAAGTAGTAGCCATTCCTAAAGAATATGCTGTTATTAACCAACACATTCTCAATCAATACCAGCGTAACTCCTGTAGCAAAAATAAAGCTAGTTAATAACCATAATTTGAATCCTAATAACCTATGATTGAACTAACTCCCGCAGCCATTAAAGAGATTAAAAGAATACAAACCAGTCGTCAACAACCCGACACTTACTTCCGTTTAGGAGTCACAGAAGGAGGCTGTTCTGGCTTATGCTATGTCTTAGAACTGTGTAAAACCCAACAAGAAAGCGATCGCGTCTATCCTCTAGACCAAATAACCTTAGTTATCGACTCAGACAGTCTACCCTATCTCCAAGAATTACGAGTAGATTACGCTGAAGACCTTATGGGAGGCGGATTTCGCTTCACTAATCCTAACACACAAAGCTCCTGTAGCTGTGGAGCATCCTTTGCCCACAAACCCTAAACTTTAAGTTAAACTTATAAAGAGTTGACAGACGACAGCTTTTATAGGTAGTATGGTAATTTGTCAACGATTTTATTAAAACTAGGCAGTGTCCTAAACTTCACTACCTAAAACCGACTTATGCCCACTATTCAACAACTAATTCGGAGCGAACGCTCAAAACTTCACAAGAAAACCAAATCCCCCGCGCTAAAACAGTGTCCCCAGCGTCGAGGAGTCTGCACCCGCGTTTACACCACAACCCCTAAAAAACCCAACTCAGCCTTAAGAAAAGTGGCTAGGGTTCGTTTAACATCAGGATTTGAAGTAACCGCCTATATCCCAGGTATCGGCCATAACCTACAAGAACACTCCGTAGTACTGATTCGGGGCGGTCGGGTTAAAGACTTACCTGGTGTACGTTATCATATCATTCGCGGGACCTTAGACGCACAAGGAGTCAAAGACCGCAAACAAGGAAGGTCTAAATACGGCACTAAACGACCCAAAGCTAAAGAATAAGAGTCTAAGTACGAAAAATTAAGTCAGGAAAACTTAACCCATCGTTTTTAACCTGTCTCCCTAATAGCTTTAATAATCAATAACTTGCCTTTAAACTGGGAAAAAAGACCATCAAAGGCAATATTAAGCCGTGTCAGGACAGTTTTTGAAGACCTTATCTTGAATAAGACCCTAAATTACTCAAAACCAGATTACCCCAAAGGAAACAAGCAACCATGTCTCGTCGAGGAAACATCAAAAGACGTCCCGTTCCCCCTGATGCAGTTTATAATAGCTGCTTAATCAGTATGACCATCCGTCGAGTGATGAAAAGTGGCAAAAAATCCGTAGCTTCGGGCATTGTTTATGATGCTTTAACCACCATTGGAGAACGGACAGGTAGTGATCCCTTAGAAGTGTTTGAAAAAGCGATCAAAAACCTAACCCCTTTAGTAGAAGTTAAAGCGCGTCGGGTGGGTGGTGCAACCTATCAAGTGCCGATGGAAGTCCGTTCATCACGGGGAACAACCCTGGCTTTACGGTGGTTAATACACTACTCCCGTATTAGAGGAGGACGTACCATGGCCTCCAAATTAGCCAATGAAATTATGGATGCTGCCAACGAAACAGGGGCCGCCATGAAGAAACGGGACGAAACCCACCGGATGGCAGATGCGAATAAAGCTTTTGCTCATTATCGCTATTAAAACTCTCATTGTTCGGTCTAAGTTCCTCACTAGGGAATTTTACCGTCGAAAACTATAAAATTTTCGACAAGGAATAATTACCAGTCCCTATAATTTGTGAGGATTGATATATGGCCAAATTTTTACTCTTTTCTCAGAGAAAAGGGAGTCTTTAAACCTTAATTGTCAATTATCCCTTATCAATTGTCAATTGCTCGGTAAGAGCAGGAGGTAGCTATGGCACGTACTATTCCCCTGGAGAGGGTGCGAAATATTGGAATTGCCGCTCACATAGATGCGGGTAAAACCACAACAACAGAACGAATCCTCTTTTATACAGGAGTCGCCCACAAACTTGGGGAAGTTCACGAAGGAACTGCCACAATGGATTGGATGGCTCAAGAACAAGAACGGGGGATCACCATTACGGCGGCTGCCATTACTACCAATTGGCTCGATCACCGAATTAATATTATTGATACCCCAGGTCACGTCGATTTTACCATTGAAGTTGAACGTTCCATGAGGGTCTTAGATGGTGTGGTAGCAGTATTCTGTTCAGTCGGAGGGGTTCAACCTCAGTCGGAAACCGTATGGCGACAAGCAGACCGTTATGAAGTGCCTCGTATTGCTTTTGTCAATAAGATGGATCGTACGGGTGCTAATTTCTTTAAGGTTTACGAACAAATTAAAGACCGTCTCAGAACTAATGCTATTCCCATTCAGATTCCCATCGGCTGCGAAAATGACTTTCATGGTATTGTAGATTTAGTGCGGATGCGGGCTAAGATCTATCAGGATGACCTGGGACAAAACATTGAAGATACAGAAATTCCTGAAGAACTATTAGAGCAAGTTCAAGAATACCGTGCTTTACTTATAGAAGCCGTCGCCGAAACTGATGAAGAGTTGCTAGGAAAATATTTGGAAGGGGAAGAATTAACGGAGGAGGAAATTAAACGGGGACTGCGTCAAGGAACCCTAACCCGGACTATTATGCCTCTTTTATGTGGTTCTGCCTTTAAAAATAAAGGGGTGCAACTGTTATTAGATGCGGTGGTGGATTATTTGCCCTCTCCGGTAGAAGTTCCCCCTATTAAGGGAATTTTAGCCAATGGTAAAGAAGATACGCGAAAAGCATCGGATGAAGAACCTTTTGCCGCTTTGGCCTTTAAAATTGCCTCTGATCCCTATGGTCGCCTTACCTTCATGCGGGTGTACTCTGGGGTATTAGCTAAAGGAAGTTATGTGTATAATTCCAGCAAAGATGGCAAAGAGCGGGTTTCTCGTCTAATTATTCTCAAATCTAACGATAGAATTGAAGTAGATGAACTAAGGGCGGGAGACTTAGGGGCTGCCATTGGCTTAAAAAATACGACGACTGGGGATACTCTGTGTGATGAGCAGAAGGCCATTATTTTGGAATCTCTGTTTGTCCCAGAACCAGTGATTTCCGTCGCCGTAGAGCCAAAAACCAAGCAAGACATGGAAAAACTTTCCAAAGCCTTGCAAGCCCTATCAGATGAAGATCCCACCTTCCGAGTGAGTGTTGACCCCGAAACTAACCAAACCGTCATTGCTGGAATGGGAGAACTCCACCTAGAAATCTTGGTGGATCGAATGTTACGGGAGTACAAAGTAGAAGCGACAGTGGGACAACCACAAGTTGCCTATAGGGAAACTATTCGGAAGTCATGTAATGCCGAAGGCAAATACATTCGTCAGAGTGGGGGTAAAGGTCAATATGGTCATGTGGTGATCGAGGTGCAACCAGGGGAACCAGGAAGCGGGGTTGAATTCGTTTCTAAGATTGTAGGGGGAGTGATTCCTAAAGAATACATTTCTCCTGCTGAACAAGGAATGAAGGAAGCTTGTGCATCAGGGATTGTCGCAGGATACCCAGTGATCGATCTTAAAGTAACATTAATTGATGGGTCTTACCATGATGTTGACTCCTCAGAGATGGCTTTTAAGATTGCCGGGTCCATGGCTGTTCGTGAGGCCGTAACTAAAGCGAACCCTGTTGTCCTAGAACCCATAATGAAAATTGAGGTAGAAGTGCCTGAAGATTTCTTAGGCGATATCATGGGAGATCTCAACTCTCGCCGTGGGAACATCGAAGGGATGAACTCCGATGACGGACTTGCCAAAGTTGCTGCTAATGTTCCTCTAGCAGAAATGTTTGGCTATGCGACCGATATCCGGTCAAAAACCCAAGGTCGGGGGATCTTCTCCATGGAGTTTAGTCACTATGCAGAAGTCCCTCGTCATGTGGCTGAAGCGATCATCGCTAAAAACAAAGGGAACATATAAAACAGTGAACTGTGACAGTTATCAGTGCATAGTAAGTCATTCATAGTGGATAATTAACTATACAGTAGCGGGTAACTGACACAGACTGCTGTGTAGAAAAAGACGACAAAAAAAGGAACGATTGATTCATGGCACGCGCAAAATTTGAACGGAATAAACCTCACGTCAACATCGGCACTATCGGTCACGTTGACCACGGTAAGACCACTCTCACGGCAGCGATTACAATGACTCTGGCTGCTACTGGACAAGCCAAAGCTCGTAACTACGAGGATATTGATGCGGCTCCCGAAGAAAAAGCACGGGGTATTACTATTAATACTGCTCACGTTGAATACGAAACAAATAGCCGTCACTATGCTCACGTGGATTGTCCCGGTCACGCTGACTATGTGAAAAATATGATCACTGGAGCGGCTCAAATGGACGGTGGGATTTTAGTGGTATCGGCGGCTGATGGCCCTATGCCTCAAACTCGTGAACACATCCTGTTAGCTAAACAGGTGGGGGTTCCTAGTCTTGTGGTTTTCTTGAACAAAGAAGATATGGTCGATGATGCAGAACTGTTAGAACTCGTAGAACTCGAAGTTCGGGAACTGCTCAGTGAATACGGTTTTCCTGGAGATGATATTCCCATTGTGACTGGTTCTGCTATGAAAGCAGTAGAAACCCTCAAGGATGATCCCAAACTGGCCAAAGGGGGCAATGACTGGACGAAGAAAATCTTGGCTCTGATGGCGGCCGTTGATGAAAGTATTCCCACTCCTGAACGGGAAATTGATAAACCTTTCTTGATGGCGGTAGAAGATGTGTTCTCTATCTCTGGTCGGGGAACTGTTGCTACCGGACGTATTGAACGGGGTAAAGTCAAAGTAGGTGAAACTGTTGAGATTGTGGGCATCAGAAAGACCACCAGCACCACTGTAACTGGGGTGGAAATGTTCCAAAAATCTCTTGAGGAAGGGATGGCAGGGGACAACGTTGGTTTACTGTTACGGGGTGTTAAAAAAGAAGATATTGAACGGGGTATGGTTATTGCTAAACCTGGTTCAATCACTCCTCACACTATCTTTGAAGGGGAAGTTTATGTATTGACCAAGGAAGAAGGTGGTCGTCATACTCCTTTCTTTAAGAACTATCGTCCCCAGTTCTATGTACGGACAACTGATGTTACCGGAGTCA
Source organism: Aphanothece sacrum FPU1 (assembly GCF_003864295.1). Taxonomy (NCBI): domain Bacteria; kingdom Bacillati; phylum Cyanobacteriota; class Cyanophyceae; order Chroococcales; family Aphanothecaceae; genus Aphanothece; species Aphanothece sacrum. The sequence goes on from NZ_BDQK01000007.1 coordinate 40,863, forward strand.
TTCAAGATTACACCTCTGATGAAGGGGAAGCTGTAGAAATGGTTATGCCCGGTGACCGGATTAAAATGACGGTAGAACTAATTAACGCTATTGCTATTGAGCAAGGGATGCGTTTCGCTATTCGTGAAGGCGGCCGTACCATTGGTGCGGGTGTTGTCTCGAAAATTCTTAAGTAGGACAACAAACATAGTGACCAGTGAATCGTTAACTCTTGATAGCTGGTCACTCATTTTTTCTTTAATCACTGAACCTTGACAACTTAAAACTATGGCTACTTTGGCACAACAAAAAATTCGTATTCGTCTGAAAGCTTTTGATCGTCGTTTGCTTGATACTTCTTGTGAGAAAATTGTGGATACGGCTAACAGGACGGATGCTACGGCTATTGGCCCGATTCCTCTACCGACTAAACGTAAGATTTATTGTGTTTTGCGATCGCCTCACGTTGATAAGGATTCACGGGAACATTTTGAAACCCGTACTCATCGCCGCATTATTGATATCTATCAACCGTCTTCTAAAACCATTGATGCTTTAATGAAACTAGATTTACCCGCCGGGGTTGAGATTGAAGTTAAACTTTAATTTCTTGCGCTTCATCGGTGGGTATGTCACCTACAGAAGCTAAGGTGTAGGGGCAATTCATGAACGAATGCGCTTTCCTTCCCCACCCTCAGCTTTCTTCGGGGTGGGGAAGGAAAGCGCGGCGATTTTCGGGGTTCGATACCCCGAAAATCGCCAACTAACTTTTGGGAGCATCTTGATTTTTAATATATTCTTTCAGTTTTTCAATAGGTGCGCCACCAGATGAGGCAACATATGCCACAGCTGCCAAACCTGCTCCATTCGACGTAGATACATAGCAGTTCGTCGCTCCTATATAGTTTCCAGTAGCTCAGCGATCGCCTGATGATCTGGGTTCAGTTGAAGTGCTTGCTGGAGTGCCAACTTGGCAGCATCTAGGTGACTTCTCTGATTTCCAGCATCCAATTGAATTGCCTTTTGATAAGCAGAAACGGCCTGATCGAGCTTACCTAAACGCAAAAATCCTTTCCCCATTAGATAATGAGCTTCAGGTACTGAAGGAGCCACTTGCAAAGCTATCTGTAGATATTTGAGTGCCTGTTCAAAACGATCTTGCTCTAACAAAACTCTGCCAAGATTTAAGTAAGTGTCAAAAAGTTGCGCCGTTGAGCCAACAACGCCCAAGAAAGGCTGTAATGATTTCTCTAAAAACATACTTGCTGAAGAGAAAAACTCTTGCAGTGCAGGTGGGAGCATTACCTCGCTTTCTGGTTTTAGCCTCTCAAGCATCCCTTTTAGTTCTGTGTAGGAATAACCTAAACCAGTAAGCAAATCTTGTCCCAAAAATTCTAAATAATTGTTGGCAGATTGCCAAGTGATTGGATTGTGCAAATCCTGTTGCCAGCGATCTAAATTATCAGAGCTAGGTTTTGTTTGGCACTGAATCAGAGATTGGTCTCCAAACTGCCATTTCTCAGAATCATAATTGCCATAGCTAACTATTTCTGGCTCAAAAGAAAGATTGAGAAAGCAGCAAACCTTTTCAATTTCTGCTGACGGGTTACTTAGTAAGCTTTCATATCTCAAAACTAGAATATTGCCCTGGAAGTTAAGCAACCCTTGGGCAATCAGATCAGGGGCTTTTAGTAAATCATCCTGATAATACTGAATTTTCCACCAATGTTCTTGAACAAAAGTGTTAAAGATAGAAACTAAAATGGCTAGGGGATTCCTAATTAAGAAAATATATTTAGCATCAGGGAAGGTTCTATATAGCTCAGGCAGAATATAATAATATCTTGGGGTTTTATCTAAAAAAAATTTTTTGTCCGATTGCCGAAGCAACCCTTCATATAAATTTAAAGACATTTGTCGTACGGCTTGAAAATAAGCATCTTCACCTTCAGGGTGTAATTCCAAGAAGCTATCGAGTGCTTTCTTACTATTCTGTACACTGTATTCAGCTTGATATCCATTCTCGCGCAGTGCATAGAGAGGATGTAGCATAATCCAAGGTTCAGACACCGTATAAATTTCTCGATGGCTGCCTAAAATACGTTGAGTCAAGGTTGAACCGGCACGAGGTTGAGAAATTAGAAATATTAAATTCTTCTGGCAAAAGGCAGCCATTGAACAAACCCCGACCGTGAGAAAATGACTTGGTTAGATTACTATATCTGACTTTTCACGGGATCTCAAGAGGCAAATAGAGCTTAACAAAAATTAAATGCGATTGCCCTGGCTTGAACCCCCACTTTTTTGGTCAATTGTGATATTAACTTGTCAAGATAATATTTACGAGCTATTAAAATTGCTGCTCGCGTTCATCCCCATGTCTGAAACCAGGGGCTTCCCGCTCGTTTTTCGGTGAAAATTCAGATGCCTAGTTCATTCTGTTATAGGCAGAGGCATCTCCTTTAAATGATTTGCTTTCTATCCCCTCAACACTAATAGGTAGGTTTCCGACAATTGTTACCCGTTGAACGCGACGAGGCTGAGAACCAAAATCATTGATGCCATAGTGTTGGGTTACTCGGTTATCCCAGAAAGCAATGTCCCCCTGTTGCCAATGCCAACGTACAGTATTTTCAGGACGTATGATGTAGGACTGTAATAGCTTCAGGATCTGAATTGATTCATCTACGGAAAGCTCTCGAAACTGACGCACAAAAGCACCAATAAACAGCCCTCGTTCACCAGACTCTCGAATAACGCGAACCACTGGATGTAATGTCTGGTATTCCGTTGAGGTAAAAATTTTGCCTAATTCCCGTCGCTTCTTGGATATGTTCACAGTTGCTGCCTCATAGTCATTATAGGTATTGCTGTGTACAGCAAAAAGCTGGTCAGCCAAGCTACGTAGTGGTGCAGGCAGATCTTGATAGGCTGTGACAGTGTTTGCCCACAATGTATCTCCCCCCACGGCAGGAATTTCCACTGCACGCAAAACTGAAGCAAAGGGAGGACGATCAATAAATGTTAGATCTGTATGCCATTGGTTAGTACGATTATCCATGCGTCCATAGTCGAAGTCAAATATCTCTGGATGACCAGGTAAAGATGGAAGTAAGGGATGTGCTTCGGTAAGCACCCCAAATCGTCGGGCGAAGGCTACCTGACTAATTTCCGTCAGTTGCTGTCGTCGAAAGAAAATCACCTTATACTTGATTAAGGCTCGACGAATATCAGCAACTGTCTCATCGCTGAGATTCTGGGCAAGCTCAAGTCCCACTATTTCTGCCCCAATTCGTCCAGCAAGCGGACAAATATCAAAGTTCTCATACTCGTCTGTTTTTAGCCCTGTGGTTATCTGAGCTTGAGTTGTTCTATTCATCAATAATTACTCTCATTTAAATTTCAATTTTAATGCCAATAAAGCTCTTCACAATATTGGATATACTCGTTTCTTTGAATATTGCCAAATGAAAACCAAGCTATATAGCGTCGTAACTCTTCGCAAGGCAGGGTTGTAATATCTTTAACATATAAAATTTCTTGAGATTCCCAATTTACAATATTGGTTGAAAGCAGACCGTAAAATGCTTCTTCCCATGAATTAGCCGTTACATCAGATTTGTGGTGAGTTATCTTCGTATTCATTGATGAACTACCAGGTCTAGCGTTTGCTAAAGCATGAATAATGTCCATGGTGTGAGTTTGATATAGGTCATTGGCCTTCTCTGGATTTGGGTTGTTCTTGTTGCGTAAGCACCACTCCTTGATAATTAAGGTGGAGAGTCGATCTGACAACATCCCAATCGAATTTAGACCTACTCCTACCTCTGTCTGTGCTTCACTCCAGTCGTACTGGGGACGATTTAGGTGTTTATAGTTGTTGATCATACTTGTCTTCAAACTAGCAAGCTGATTTGATAAATCGGGTAACAATTCTTGTAGAGGAATAACATCAGAGGACAACTTTAAAAAATCTATAAGTTTGTAGCTTTGAGATGTTAACTCCTGAAAATATTGCACTAGTTGCTGTTTCATCTGCTAATTTTATTTATCCATTAGTTTTGACGGTGGCAGGTTTAATGACGTAAGCTGTTGGGCAAGGATAGTGCAGAGCTTGAATTTGAATATTCTTCTGTTCAAAGAATTGATCCGCTCCTTGTGCTTCAGACCATTGATGATAGGCATATTCGTCAAATACTACCATTCCTCCTACAGATACTCTATCCCAAAACGCATTCAAGGCGTGATAGGTGGGATATTGTAAGTCTAAATCCAGATATAAACAGGATATTTTGAACCCAGGTCTTTGGTCAACAAACTCTTGAGCAACTTGTGAAATATCACCTTTGACGATTTCATAGCTGCTTTGAATAAACCCCGCATTAGCAATTAAATCATGAACAAATCTTTCTGCCCCTTCTTCATGCTGATAGCCTCTCACCTCAAATAGACTTTTCATCGAAACCTTGTCTTGCCCAGACAAAGAATTAAGTAAAGATTCTGTGTCAAAGTAGTCAAACCCTATAACTTTTTTTAGAGCGTTAGGTGCTAGGATTCTTTTAAGCTTTAGCCAAGTTAACATACCACTTCCCCTGTAGACTCCAGCTTCCACAATGTCCCCTGGCACATTAATAATTTTTTCAAAAATTAGGGTTCTCGCAACTAGCTTAGCTAGTATCTTAGTATCGTCGCTGAAAATAAATTGCTCAAAGGCATCATATATTTCACGTTGCTTTTGTGTTCTTGTTTCTAAAGTAACTGAGTCATTTAGTTGGGCTTGGTACTCAATTTTAGGTGGAGAATCATTCATAAAGGCTTATTCCTCATTTGAAAAATAGGAGTTTTCTCACTCCCGTATTTACTTATAACAGATAAGCTGTTTACATCGAGCTTGCGAGATGATGAGGAATCGCCAAATATGATATAATCGGGAAACAAGGCATAACGTAAAGTACCCGCTTTGCTGTAGAGACGACTAACCGTAGCATAGAAGCACCTGGGCAACTAGACGGCAATAGTCCACCCTCAATAGATACATTTAACGGCAGTATCCTGATACCAGAATCAGCGTCTAATAGTAGGTTTTGTCCCCTTAGATATTTCTGGCTAAAAACCAATATATTTAGCCACAACCCAACCTACAAAAATGATGATATGCTGGCTGCTTAAATATGTCAGGATGGTGGCATTAGATCCAGTTATTAATGCAAGATGAATCCACACAATTTTCTGAAGGCTAACTCTCCTTGGGCCAATGTTGTCAAGGGGGGTTTACTGTTTTTCCTCTGTAGTTTAGTCGCTTGTGGTGGAGGGAAAAAACCCGAAGCAAATAAGCCAGAAGAAACCCGACAAGAGAGCCGTTTATTCCTAAATAATGCTACTTTAGAGCAATCTAACCCTAAAGGGCAGCTAGTTTGGAAAATTCAGGTAGATGAGGCTGCTTATACCCCTGATCGTCATAAAGCGCAGTTGACTGGGGTAAAAGGTAATCTGTTCCAAGACGGAAAGATTGTTTTACAAATTAAATCTGATGAAGGGGAGATTTACCGCGATGGGGTCGAAATTTTTCTCCGCAAAAATATTGTAGCCCTAGATCCGCGCAATAAGACCGTGATTCGTAGCAATGAGGTAGAATGGCGGCCCCAAGACTCTGTGTTGATAGTTCGCAAAAATTTACGGGGATCTCATCCTGATCTAGAGGCCTCTGCTAAAGAAGGAAAATACTATACTCGCAAAGAACAATTAGAATTAACGGGTAATATTGTTGCTACTGCCAAAAATCCGCGACTACAACTCAAAACCGAGTATTTACAATGGGATGTTTCTCAAGACAAACTCAAAGGCGATCGCTTATTTAACCTAGTGCGTTTCCAAGATAAAACCGTCACTGATCGTTTAGTCGGTAAAAAGCTTGAAGTTCGTTTCAAGACCAAAGAAGTCATCATTGAGGATAATATTGATTTCAAGTCCATTAAACCCCCCATACAAGTGGCAACTAAACAAGTCATTTGGCAGTATAAAAACCGTCAAGTGCGTTCAGACAAACCCATTCAACTGATTAACTATGTGGACGGTGTTAGTATCACTGCTAACCAAGCGCAAGTGGATTTTAGTCAACAAATAGCTTATCTTAAAGGAGGAGTTCAGGGGACAAATGCCTCTAATCAGGGGAAATTGTATGCCAATGATATCACCTGGAATATGGGAACTCGCATCGTGGAAGCGTTAGGCAATGTTATTTATGAACAAGCTAATCCTAAGTTTAATCTCACGGGAGAAAAAGCAGTAGGAACCCTTCACGATAATAAAATTATGGTAAGTGGCAATAATCAAGAAAGAGTCGTGACCGAAATTTTCCCCGATTAATATATAACTGCTTTTATGCTTTTAAATCCTTCTATTTTCTTAGTCCAAATGGATGAACTCTTTAGCCAAAGAGCCTCGATTGATTTAACAGAAGCAGGTTATAATCCTGTCATTATTCCTCATAGTAAACAAGCTTTAATAGAAGTAGAAAAACAACAACCTGCGATGATTCTCATTGATCGTCAACGGGCTGGTAATTTTGGATTTACCTTATGTCAAGAAATCAGACAACAGGGAAATCAAGTATTAATAATTATGGTAGTGGATAGAGAAACTCTTGAAGAAAGAGTTGCTTGTTTAGAGATGGGGGCTGATGATTATTTATTGCAACCCTATCGTTCAGAAACCTTGCTTAAGTTAGTTAGGTTTTATCTAACTCCTCCAGAAACTAATCAAGAACAATTACAATTTGGAGAGGTCATTCTTGATTTAACCACTCGTCAACTATTACTTAATCACAAAGCGATCAATCTGACTATGAAAGAATTTGAATTGCTTAAATATTTTATGTCTTATCCTAGAGAAGTGCTAAGCAGAGATAAGATTTTAGAACAGGTTTGGGGATATGATTTTCAGGGAGAATCTAATGTGATTGAGGTTTATATTCGTTACTTACGTTTGAAGCTAGAAAGTGAGGGTCACAAACGACTTATTCACACAGTTAGAGGCGTAGGATATGTATTACGAGAAGGGTGATGAGGTGATGAGGTGATGGGGTGATGAGGTAACTTTTTTGCGATTATCATGAAGTAAGTAAGGGGGATTTATTGAACTTATTTGTGAGTATCATAAATACGGGAAAAAACCAGCAAGGTTGAAAAAATTATAACTCCGAAGGAGGGCGGGTTTATTGAACTTATTTGTGAGTATCATAAATACATGAAAAAACCCGCCCCTACTAAAACGGCTGATTTCTGAAAGCAACAAATATTTAATTGAGGAACTATGAAACAACCAATTTATTTATTAATAATGATTAGCTTTTTAGTATTAGGATGTTCTCCTAACCCTAATGTGAATACAACGGGAGAAAAAACACTTTCAACACTTGTAGAGTCTCAAGGACAAATATTACCAATTGAAGCGCAAGTAAAAATAGGCTCAGAAGTTATTGAATTAGAAGTAGCGAAAACTCCTGAACAACAAAGTATGGGGTTAATGTATCGAGATTCTTTACCTAAAAATAGAGGCATGATTTTTCTATTTGATCAACCACGATTTCTGAAATTTTGGATGAAAAATGTTACTATCCCCCTAGATATGGTCTTTTTACATAAGGGTGAAGTTAAAGCTATTTTAGCTAATGTTCCTCCTTGTTCTAGTGATACTTGTCCTACTTATGGACCAGAAGCTAGTATGGATCAAGTTATTGAATTAGGAGGAGGTAGGGCAGCAGAAATTGGAATTAAAAAAGGTGATCGTCTTGATATTAAATTCCAGAAAAATCCTCAATAACAAAGCATTTTAAACTATATAGTAATTCTCTTTAATATTATGAATTCTTTGCTGTCTTATTTACCAGAAAACACCCGTAAAAGATTAAATCTTGCTGATAATATTTGGAAAAACTTACGCAAAAATAAATCTTCATTAGTCCCTGAAATTATAACAGAATCAACTGAAAATATTGGAGAAATTGATGCCGATGTGGTTATTGCTGGGGGAACATTAGGTGTTTTAATTGCAGCTACTTTACAACAACAAGGATGGAAAGTAATATTAATTGAAAGAGGAATTTTACGAGGTAGAGAACAAGAATGGAATATTTCTCGTCAGGAATTAGAAGTATTTTTAGAGTTAAATTTACTTTCAGAATCTGAATTAAATCAAGCGATCGCCACTCAATATAATCCTGCTAGAGTAAGTTTTCATAAGGGTTATGAACTTTCGGTTAAGGATGTTCTTAATATTGGGGTTGATCCTGTATTTTTGTTAGAGAAGATAAAAAATAAATTTATTGCAGCAGGAGGAATTTTATTAGAAAAAACAGTTTTTACTTCAGCGATAATTCATCCTAATGGTATTTTAGTTAAAGCTGGAGATAAACTCATTAAAACTCGGTTATTAATGGATGGAATGGGACACTTTTCTCCTATTGTTCAACAAGCAAGACAAGGAGAAAAACCTGATAGTATTTGTTTGGTAGTAGGGAGTTGTGCGACAGGATATGCTAATAATGAGAGTGGGGATTTAATAGCATCTTTTACACCTATTTTAAATCAATGTCAATACTTTTGGGAAGCATTTCCTGCTAGAGAAGGAAGGACAACTTATTTATTTACTTATTTAGATAATCATCCTGATAGATTCAGTTTAGAATTTTTCATGGAGGAGTATTTAAGACTGTTACCAACGTATCAAAAAATTGACTTAGAACAACTAAAATTTATTAGATTTTTATTCGGATTTTTTCCAGCTTATCGTCAAAGTCCCTTAAAAATGCCTTGGTCTAGAATTTTACCTATTGGAGATAGTGCGGGAGGACAATCTCCTGTTAGTTTTGGTGGTTTTGGGGCCATGATTAGACATTTAAAACGTTTAACATTTGGTATAGATGAAGCATTAAAAGTTGATAGTTTAGATAAAAATGCGTTAGCCTTATTACAACCCTATCAACCTAATATTTCTGTCACTTGGTTATTCCAACAAACCATGAGTGTTGGAGTTAATCAAAAAGTTTCACCTAATCAAATTAATGAGTTAATGAGTGGAGTATTTAAAGTTATGGATAAATTAGGAGATGATGTCTTAAAACCTTTCTTACAGGATGTGATTCAGTTTCCAGCTTTAATGAAAACCTTACTGTTAGTTAATCCTAAATTAGTGTTACCTATTTTGCCTCAAGTGGGAATAACTCCTTTATTAGATTGGACGGTTCATTACTTTAATTTAGCCTTATATACAGGGTTATATCCTGTGGGAAAATTAGCCAAACCGATGATAGGAAATTTATCTCCTATTCAACAATATTACTATCATCGTTGGTTAGATTCTTGGCAATATGGTTCAGGAGGAGATTATCATAAACATCAGCCTTAAATAAATGTTTTAATTCATAAATATTGAAGCAAAGTATAGTATGATTATGCAGCAATTTTCTTTAGAAATTAATCAACCTGATCACAAAATCAATGTAGCAAAAGCTGCTTTATTATATGCTAAAGATGAATATGGTTATTTAGACATTGAAGATTATCTTAATAGATTAGAGACAATGGCAAGTCAAATAAAAAAACGTTTACCAGGAACTTCCTATCCTTTAAAAGTAATTAAAGTTATTAATCAATATCTTTTTGAACAGTTAGGATTTCAAGGAAATCAAAATGATTATTATGACCCTCGTAATAGTTATTTAAACCAAGTAATTGACCGAGGTATGGGAATTCCTATTACTTTATCAGTCGTTTATTTAGAAATAGCTAAAAGAATTAATTTTCCCATGGTAGGAATTGGAATACCAGGACATTTTATGATTCGTCCTGATTTTAAAGATGTGGGAATTTTTGTTGATGTATTTAATCAAGGAGAAATATTATTTAAAGAAGATTGTGAAGCAAAACTAAAAGAAATTTATCAACAAAATATCGAGTTAGAACCTCATTTTATAGAACCCGTTAGCAACCAACAACTATTAGGCAGAATGCTAACAAATTTAAAATATATCTACCTAAATCGTCAAGAATATGTTAAGATGCTGAGAATAATTGAATTAATTTTGCTTATTTTTCCTAATCATCCTATTGAAATACGCGATCGCGGACTTCTTTACTATCAAATAGAAGAATGGCAAAAAGCGATCCATGATCTACAATTATATTTAAAGATTTTACCGACTGCTCAAGATGGGGATGCTATCCGCCAACTTTTACAAAAAATAGAGTAAAATAAGTAATAATTATCTGTAGTCAATATTCCTTAATTAAACTCGTGTTTATTAGCGTCATTATTCCCACTTATAACCGTAAACCTATTCTAGAAAAATGTTTACGCGCGTTAGAAAATCAGCAATTGATTGATAATAAAATCAGTCAATATGAAGTCGTTTTAGTAGATGATGGTTCCACCGATGGAACATTAGAATGGTTAGACAAAAATAAGGCCGACTTTCCCCATGTTTATCCCTTTTCTCAAAACCATCTTGGCCCAGCAGCAGCCAGAAATTTAGGGGTAGAAAAAGCAAATGGTGATATAATAATATTTATAGATAGCGATTTAGTTGTCACAGAAAAATTCCTACAATCTCACGCCAATAGTTTAACCGAAGGACAAGAAAAATTAGGTGATGATCGCCTTTTTACCTACGGTTGGGTAATTAATACTTGTAACTTTGATAATCCTACCTCAGAACCTTACAAAATAACAGATTTTTCTGCTGCTTATTTTGCTACTGGGAATGTAGCGATCGCACGTAAATGGTTAGAAAAAGTTGGGTTATTTGACACAGGTTTTCAACTCTATGGATGGGAAGATTTAGAATTAGGTGTACGCTTGAAAAAACTAGGATTAAAATTAATTAAATGTCCAGAAGCAGTTGGTTATCATTGGCATCCTCCCTTTAATTTAGCTCAAATTCCTAACTTAATTGATAGAGAAATTCAACGAGGACGGATGGGAGTATTATTCTATGAAAAACATCCCACATTAGAAGTAAAATTAATGATCCAAATGACCTGGTTACATCGTATTTTATGGGGAATATTATCATTAGGTGGCACATTAAATGAACGTACAATGTCCCCATTTTTACAATGGTTAATAGATCAAGGAAAACCACAATTAGCTTTAGAAATTGCTCGAATTTTTCTTAATTGGTATAACGTTAAAGGAGTTTATGCTGCTTATAGGGAATCTCAGATACTTCAGCCTAAAGGCTAAAGCTATAAAAACGAAGCCTGCCTACACAGACTTTTTAGCTAATATGGAAGGTGATTGTATTTAAGAAACTGTTAAACATTTCTTAACATCCGTCTGAGGAGACTCACTTGCTCTGAGTCGAAAGATTCCCCACCTTTCCATGCTGTTGGTTTAGATAGTGTAGGAAACAAAGGAACTTTTGACCTTTTATTTTGATACAATATAAAGGTTTAAGGAAAAAGTTAACCTTAAATTGACCAATTAACAATAATTCTCAAAACTATGTCTCATTTGCCTGATTATCGACCACAAAAACTATCTCTAGGTTCTCTCGAAACAGAAATTTTAGAGATTATTTGGGAATTAGAAATCGCTACGGTTAAACAAATTCATGATCGTATTTTATCAGATCCTGAACGAGAATTAGCCTATGCTTCTGTGACGACTGTATTAAACCGTCTGACTCAAAAAGGATGGCTTAAATGTATTAAACAAGCACGGGCTTTTTCTTGGCAACCTTTAATTTCTCGTGAACAAGCAACTGCTATTCAAGCTTATGAGCAACTTCAGCAATTTTTGGCTATTAGTAACCCCGATGTAGTAGCCTCTTTTGCTGATAGTTTAGATACATCTAGTTTAGAACAATTAGAAGCGATCGCTTCTCGTTTACAATCTATTCGTCGTCAACGACAACAACAATAAAAGTTAATTTATATCTTTTATTTTTTCCGACAATACTAATTTGAGGAATTATGCACTTACTCATGATTTCAATTGCCTTATTTTTAGCGTTGATCATACGTTTATTGGTTCCTGTTTCTATCATTTCTAGTCAAAATCGTTGGCGGCGATCGCTGTTATATTTTGTGGTTCCTCCTCTGTTATTACTAATGACTGTCGTAGCGGTTATTTCTATGGGCTATCATGGACAAATGTTAGGTTGGCAAGCCAGTTGGTCTAGTTATTTATTAACGTTGGGTTTTCTAAGTTTTGCTATTATTAAAGGCATACAATTATCTTATCAAGGTTGGTGTTCTATTCAAAATATTCGTCATTATCCTCAAGGAATTATTGAAGGGAAAAAGGCTAGAATTTTAGATTTTTCCTTCCCTTACAGCGCACAAATTGGGTTTTGGAAACCAGAATTAGTCATCAGTCAAGGACTTCTAAATACTTTAGATAAAGATCATGTTAATGCGGTTATTGCTCATGAAGAAGCCCATGCTAATTATAAAGATACTTTCTGGTTTTTTTGGTTAGGTTGGCTTCGTTCTATTACTTCTTGGTTGCCTAAAACTGAAAGTTTATGGGAAGATTTATTATTATTAAGAGAAATTCGCGCAGATCGTCAAGCAACTCAACAAGTTGATCCTTTGATTTTAGCAGAATCTTTATTAATAGTTTCTCAAAAAATACATCAAATTTCAGCTTTAAATACTCCTGATTTTTTTGCGGCTGCGTTTCATGATAAGATTGATTCAGACCGATTAAAAGAAAGAATTGATGCCTTATTTGATGAATCAGAAACTCTCAGTTATAATCAATTTGATTGGAGTATGATTTTATTGACTTTATTACCCTTAGTCTCTATTCCTTTTCATTGTTAATAATGACTAATTTGCTTGAAATTGGCCAAAGTGCGCCTAATTTTAGTCTAGAAAATAAACCTGATAATTTAATCAGTTTAGTAGACTTTTCGGGTCAATGGTTAGTGCTTTATTTTTACCCTAAAGATAATACTCCTGGTTGTACAACCGAAGCCAAAGATTTTACTAACTATGCTTCAGAATTTGACGCTTTAGGGGCTAAAATTATTGGTATTAGTCCCGACTCTACTACATCTCATAGTAAGTTTATTGAAAAACATGAATTATCTGTTACACTTTTAAGTGATCTTGGCCATAAAATTGCTGAAGCTTATGGAGTTTGGGGCTTAAAAAAATATATGGGCAAAGAATATATAGGCATTATTCGTTCAACTTTTTTAATTGATCCAGAGAGTAAAATTGTTTATATTTGGTCTAAAGTTAAAGTCAAAAATCATGCAGAAACGGTCTTAAATAAATTACAAGAGATTCAGTCAAGAAATACTTAAGGATATCAACCAATAGATTTACAAGGAGAGAATGAAGAATGTTATTAGAACTCAAGCGATTGACCATTCCCCCAGGACAGAAAGTATTATTACAGGATGTCAGTTGGCAAGAATTTGAGAAAATCCTCGAAGACTTAGGAGAACATCGTGCTGCTAGAATTGCTTACGATCGAGGACTGCTAGAAATTATGACCCCTTTACCTGAACATGAAGTTAGCAAAGTTATTGTTAGTAATTTAATTGAAGCACTCCTTGAAGAACTAGAGATTGAATTTTGGTGCTTAGGTTCAACCACTTTTAAAAATGAATTAATGAAACAAGGTATCGAACCGGATAACTGTTTCTATATTGAGAACGAAAGAGCGATCAGAGGGAAAAATCGCCTTGATTTGACCTTCGATCCTCCTCCAGATTTAGCCTTAGAAATCGACCTAACTTCCCGTACTCATCCTCATATTTATGCAGCATTAGGTGTACCAGAATTATGGAGATTTGTCTCTGGAAATTTACAGATTAATCGCTTAGAAGAAGGTCAATATATCGAAGTTGAATATAGTCCCATTTTTCCTAACTTACCTCTTAAAGAAATCATCCCTCATTATCTCAATCAATGTAATATAGAAGGGCGCAATAAAACCATGAAAGCCTTTAGAGAGTGGGTTAGAGAAGAAAAAATTAAAGCCTGACTCCTGACGGGGTGACAAGTAGAATTTCATTGAAGAGGGGGTTAGGTTTTAGGGGCGTTTGGGTTGGGGATAAATTGAAGATGATGTTGAGGTTTGATAACGGGAAAACCGACTTTGTTTGTAATCCTATGGTCATCAAATTAAATTTCGGTGGAAATTTTCCCTATCCCCCAACCCCTGTCTAAACTAGAATCTTGTTGTCACCCCGTGAGACCTGACTCTCATAGCAAGTTTGCAGAAACGGTCTTAAATAAATTACAAGAAATTCAATCAACAAATACTTATTACTGATTATTTTGATTTTCTCACGAAACATCTAATTGTCTAAAATTGTCTAATTCTGTCTAGGTTTATTGAGTTTGACAAAGCAGAGGAATATGATATATATATTAATATCCGGATCAACTTTACAAACCATACATTTCTAAGGATCAATTAAATGTCTCAAAAATTTTTATTTGATTACGCCTCTTTACCCTATGGCACCAATGGAAACGACTCCGATTGGAATCGAATGAACTGGCGATGTGAACTTCTATTAACTCGCAATAAAGAGTTGATTAAGGGTAGTTGAGTTTTAGATCTAGCCTGTAACAACGGAAGATTATCTTATCCTTGTTTAGCATTAGGAGCTAAAGAAGTCGTTGGGGTTGAGGGTAGACAAGAATTAATTGATTTGGGACAACAGTATCTTAAAGACACTGAATATTCCGAAAAAATGCAGTTTATAAAGATGGATCTTTTTGATTATTTAGCGTCAGTTCCAACAGGATCTTTTGATGTGATTAACTGTTTTGGATTTCTTTATCATACCACTAGACAAGTTGATTTTTTCAGAGAAATTGCCAGAATTAAACCTAAACACGTCATCATTGATACCAATGTTGGTAAAAATTACTTTTGGTTTGGTCAATCAGGATTATCAAAACAACCCTGTTTATTATTAGTAACCGAAGATCCTAAAGAAACAAGAAATACTATAGATCAAGATGGTGTCGCCTTTTGGCCAACTAAATCTTTTTTAGAGAAAATGTTTCAACTGATTAATTACGATCATCATCAAATTAACTACCGTAACCAAGAAATTAAAAACTGGACAGCAATGAGAGATTATAAAAAAGGATATCGCATTTCTTATCTAGCTCATTTGAACAACCGTAACGTAAGTTCCTAAACTCTTCATAGTTTATTGATCCTTACTTGCCTTTTGGCTATTGCTTAATAAGGGAATTTTCGATACTATAGCAATCAGTAATGATATGTGAGAAACAAAAATATACTAGGACATAATAGTATTATATCCCTACAAATACACCCTTGTAGGGATTTAACACTGTTAAATCCTCCTCTTAATTTTCTCACAATGCCAAACGGCGATTGCCATACTTATCATTCAAATTCAGGGGCCCAGACTTCTACAACAGGTAATTCCCATCCCGCAAGAATTTCTGGTACTTCAAGTACATCCCCATCTTTCAGGACAATTTTATCTGCATTGAGACGATAAACTTCCATAGTACGAGTTCTGGGATCAACTAATACTCCAACTGTAGTACCTAATTCCAAAAATTGCTGTATCTTCTCACGTAATTTAGTCAAACTATCAGTTTTAGATTTAACTTCAAACATCAAATCAGGAACTAATTCTGCATAATCTTCTGTAGTGTGAGGTAAACGTTGAGCTATAATAAAAGAAACATCAGGAGCGCGGACATCTCCATCTTCGTTAGGTAAGCGAAAACCACCACTAGAACCTGACACTCTACCTAGACGACGAGGACGCACCCAATTACGAAGTTGGGCGGCAATTTCGATCCCTATTTCCTCCGATTCTAAACCTGAAGGACTCATAAAAATAACATCTCCCTCGACTAATTCCATCCGATAATCAGGATGTTCTGCTTGTAGTTTCTCTAAATCTTTAACCGTTAAATTTGGCATTTTTAATGTCTTCCATTCCTATCAGACGCAAAACTATGTAAGGGCGAGTTTTTGTAGAAGCGGGTTTTTGTAGAGGCGGGTTTTTTACAGGAGTTATTATTCTCAGCAAAAAAGTTAAATAAACCCGCCCTCTTGTAACGCCAATTGAATCCGCACTCTTACCCCTAATTCTGGCTCACTTTCAAGCATAACGTGGAATCGTTCGACAATTGAAAAAGCAAGGGGTTCCTGGGTCTGTTTAAGCACACTGAGCAAAGATTGTAACCCCACAACCGCCCCATAACGTACCACCCATTCAGGGTCTTGAGAAACACCAATTAGGGTATTAATAGCTTGATGTTGCGCTTCTACTAATTCTTCAGTGGGAAACTTGTCCCAACAAATATTACCCAAACCTCTGGCCGCTGCCCGACGAACACTTAAAGAAAAATCGCTGGTAGCGGCTTCTATTAAGTGATGGAGAGACTTAGGGTGGCCAATACCCGCTAAAGCACGAGTCGCCCAAGCTCTGGCCCCATAATTATAACCATCAATTTGTTCTAATAAGGCCGGAACCGCCACATCCCCTAAACTAATTAAACCATCTACGGCTGCTACAGCAGCCCCTGGATTGTTATAAGCTAACACAGTGATTAAAGTGCCAATAGACCCTTCATTAGTGCTATTGGCCAAATCTGTAACCGCATCCAATAACCCCTGAGATGAATCAGCCTTTTCAACCGATTGAATCAGTAAGTTAACGTCTTGATCTTTCATGGTTTACCCATCTTAAATTGTTCAATGTCCTCAAAAATAGGGAACAACTATTCATTAAACCCTAATAATCGTTTGGTATGAACGATCGCGGCTACCGTTACCTCGTTATCTTGGACACGGTAAATGACACGATAGGTATAAGCCAATTTATCTCTAAGGGTGGAATTATCCCCCTCAGAAATAATAGCCCCCGTTAAAGGGTCTTTTTCTAGTTGGCGGGTTGTTTCGATAATTTGGCGGACAACAGCCGCCGCATAAGAAGGCGAGTCGCGGGCTATGTAAGTCGCAATTGCATCCACATCCTCAACCGCTCTAGAAGACCAGATTACTCGATAAGCCATTTGTTTAGCAGCCCCTCGACTTCTTCCTGTTGTAAGATGGTTTCATGATTAGCAATATACAATCCTTGACGAACTTTTTCAAGGACATATAAATGATACTGAATATCTTCAATTGAACAATCATCCGGTAATTGATTTAAGATCGACTGAATTTTTTGTTTAATGGTATTCATAAAGGATATAAGTAGTTTTGATCGGGTTAGAAAGAAGTTAAGATTATTTTTCTTATTTTACCCAGATCTTTTAATCAGTTCCCTACTTTCCACAATTATCGATAGAATATGTTAAGTTCAATGAACCTGGAAACGGTTGCTTAAAACTTCTTAACTAATCAATCCTTATGGAAATCCGCCGACGACACCCCAATCCCTCTATAGAAGTTGAAATAGTGCGCTATCAGGCAACTGTCCCCGATGCTGAACCGCGACATATTCTGGAAGAAATTGTTTGGCATAAAGAAAAAGAAGTCACTCGTCTGCGGGAACGTCTTCCTCTCCTAGAGTTACGCAAACAAGTCAAAGATTTATCTCCCCCTAAAGATTTTTTAGGGGCTATTATCTCAGGTAAAACTCAACCCGCTTTGATCGCAGAAGTTAAAAAAGCCTCCCCCACTAAAGGTGTCATTCGAGAAGATTTTGATCCCGTTGCCATCGCCTCAGCTTATGTTAAAGGTGGGGCTAGTTGTTTATCGGTTCTGACTGATGCTAAATTTTTTCAGGGCAGTTTTGAGAACTTGTCCTTAGTGCGTCAAGCAGTAGATATTCCCCTACTGTGCAAAGAATTTATACTCTATCCCTATCAAATCTATCTGGCCCGCACCAACGGGGCCGATGCTGTTTTACTGATTGCAGCTATTTTAACAGATGTAGACATACAATATTTTGTTAAAATTGTCAAGGGATTGGGCATGACTCCTTTAATTGAAGTCCATTCTCTGACAGAACTTGATCGAGTATTGGCTATTGAAGGGGTATCTTTGATCGGCATTAATAACCGTAATTTAGAAACCTTTGAGGTAGATCTTAACACAACTACTCAATTATTAGCCAGTCGTCGAGATAAAATTGAAGCGTTAGGAATTGTTATGATTAGTGAATCAGGATTACATACCCCTGACGATCTGCAAAAAGTTTATCAGGCAGGTGCTAAGGGAGTGTTAATTGGGGAATCTTTAGTCAAACAACCCGATCCTGCTGGCGCGATCGCTGCCTTATTTTCTGGATTTTAGGGGGAATTTTCCGACAAAATTAGGAACAATTTCTTGCTTTTATTTATCTTCTTGGCAAGAATGAGAATGATATGTCTTTAAGCGACGCACCACTGATAACGAATAATTGCCAATGTCTCCTATGAACCCTCTTCCTTTACCCTCTCTAGTTCACTACGAATTATTACTACAATTGCTAGAACGCAAAACCTTATCTATTGCTTACGAAAAACCTGCCTTACAAGACCAGGTTCAACAACTAATTGTGTCTTTACGCAAGGCCAGAGCGCAACAAAAACAACTAGAAGCCATTTGTCAACAAACTCACATTCCGGTTGAACATCACTGGTCACTTAATAGTATTGATGCTAATTCAGAATCAGGAGAACCACCCTTAAACAGTCCCGAAACTTTGGGGGAATGACCAAACAACACTATAAAACATATTACACGAATAACACGAAAAGCGATCGCACACAATAATTAGCTAAATATTGAAACTAATTCTACTGATTCCTTATTAGACTAGACTGTACAGTTTGATTTTGTGGTAAGTCAGTCCAAACTCCGGATAATACATATATACAAAAAATGAGAACCCCTGGAAGAACCCCCAGGGGTTTAACATTAAGAATGTAATGCATTTAAAGGAAATTGACTATGCCTAAGAAGACTATAGCAAATTTGACAGAAGCTGACTTAGCTGGAAAGCGTGTTTTGGTGCGAGTTGACTTTAATGTCCCCCTTGATGGTACTACTATCACAGACGATACCCGAATTCGGGCCGCCCTTCCTACTATTAAAGATTTACTGTCTAAAGGGGCAAAAGTTATTCTCTGTAGTCACATGGGTCGTCCCAAGGGTAAAGTTGTCCCCAGCATGAGTTTAGGCACTGTAGCAGTCCGTTTATCGGAGTTATTAGGACAACCAGTGGTGATGTGTGATGACTGTGTTGGTGACGCTGTAGTGGCAACCATTGGTAAGCTACAAAATGGTCAGGTTGCTATGTTAGAAAATCTTCGTTTCCATGATGAAGAAGAAGCAAATGACCCTGAATTTGCTAAAAAATTGGCGGCTAATGCGGATTTATATGTTAATGATGCTTTTGGAACTGCTCACCGCGCCCATGCTTCTACTGAAGGGGTGACACATTATCTGAGTCCGAGTGTTGCGGGTTATCTCATTGAGAAAGAATTAACTTATCTCCAAGCTGCTATTGAAAACCCCAAACGTCCCCTAGCTGCTATTATTGGCGGTTCTAAGGTTTCTAGTAAAATTGGCGTCATTGAAACTCTCCTGGAAAAGTGCGATAAATTACTGATTGGTGGGGGTATGATTTTCACTTTTTACAAGGCCCGGGGCTTAAATGTTGGTAAATCTTTAGTAGAAGAAGATAAGTTAGAATTAGCGAAATCTTTGGAAGCTAAGGCCAAAGAAAAAGGGGTAGAATTCTTGTTACCTACTGATGTAGTTTTAGCCGATAATTTTGCTAAAGATGCTAATTCTAAAATTGCCAGCATTGAAAGCATTGAAGATGGTTGGATGGGATTAGATATTGGCCCAGATTCTATTAAAGTGTTTCAAGATGCTTTAGCTGAATGTAAATCCGTGATTTGGAATGGCCCTATGGGTGTATTTGAGTTTGATAAATTCGCTGCTGGAACTGATGCGATCGCTCATACTTTGGCGGGTTTAACGGGTACTGGAACTACTACTATTATTGGGGGTGGTGACTCGGTTGCTGCGGTGGAAAAAGTTGGAGTTGCTGAGAAAATGAGCCACAT
This sequence comes from Aphanothece sacrum FPU1, assembly GCF_003864295.1. Taxonomy (NCBI): domain Bacteria; kingdom Bacillati; phylum Cyanobacteriota; class Cyanophyceae; order Chroococcales; family Aphanothecaceae; genus Aphanothece; species Aphanothece sacrum. The sequence goes on from NZ_BDQK01000007.1 coordinate 60,872, forward strand.
TTCTACGGGTGGTGGTGCAAGTTTAGAGTTGCTAGAAGGTAAAGTCTTACCAGGTATTGAAGCTTTAGACGAAGCGTAATTTTAGCCTATTCATCACTAATAGGTTTTCGGGGGTACTTGAGGTAAAGTCCCCCTTTTTAAGAGGGATTTAGGGGAATCCAGAAAATATAAAATTATAATTAGTAACCTTTTCCTAGTAGATTAATTTGTGTTTTCTAAGCGTTGAATACGACTTTCTAAACCCCTAATTCTTTCTTCAAGGGTTAAATGATCAGATTCATTCGTAATACTGTAGCCAATTAATTGTTCTATCCGTCTTTCATGACGATTAGAAATTTCCATTAATCGGGTCATTTCTTCTACCATGATTTGAAGGGTTTCTCTTTCCCGTTCCTGTCTGTCTTGTAATTGGATTTGACGTTCCTGTAATTGACGAGAAACAGCTAAAATTTGCTGAATTTGATCTCTGTCTCTGAGTTGATTTTCTTGCAGTTTTAGCTGTCCTTCTTGTAGTTGTCTTTGAACAGCTAACATACCTTCTATAGTTTTTTGTATTTCTTCAAAGGTCATCGATGTTACACTCCTATTAGATATATTTTGTAATTATTGCTTTTTGATTTCTCGCTGAGTTCTGCGTTCCTGAAGTTTGATTCGCACCGCTTCATATTCAGCGCGAGGGGAAGCAGCAGCAATACGCGCGAAGCGTTCACGGTTGCGATCTTCCCAATATTGGCGAGTTTCTTCGGCTGATTGCAAAATTGCTTGATACTCGGCTTCTATCTCTGTCTGATGCGCCTCAATGTAGGAAAGGGCAATCCGCAACTGCTCATCGGTGAGGTTCAATGCGTCACGAATGAATTTAGGGGGATATTGGGCTTTGAGATGATCCATTATATCATAAAGGGTTATGCGTGTCCCCGCGATCGCTAGTCCCCTTTCTGTGCGGACGATAGTTATTTGATTAGGTTGTGAAGTCATAGTCCTAAACCTCCAAAAATTACATATATATTACTTTGCTAAAAAACAAGCTAGGTAAGCTAACACTCATTTAAATTTTATATGATGAAATTTAGGAATCTTGTTGAGGAACAATTTTTGTGAGATTTACCACTAATTCAGGGATATTTATTTGAATAACTAACCAGACGAGTTGAAGATTAATTTCATGATAGTCATGAACTAATTTATTTCGCATTCCAATAATTTTACTATAGGGAATCTCTGGATATTGTTGTTGAAACTCTGGAGAAATACGTCGCATTGCTTCCCCTAAAACAGAAATCTCATAAAGAACAGCAGCTTGAGTTTTAAGATCATTAGCAAACATTTTTTCATCCATTCCAGAGGTAAATTCTAAAATGCGTTGAGCAAAAATTAGAGCATCTAAAATAGAAGCCTTATCTTTCTCCATAAATCACCTCTGCTGTTCCTAAAATATTACGTCGTCTAATCCAATTATGACTAATCTCAATACTATGCTTAAAAATAAGATCTATCTCTCTTTTTACCATTCTTTTTAGTTCTTCTTCGATCTCATCAATTTCAACTAATCCAATTTTTGCTTCTGGTGAGAAAGTTACCAAAAAATCAATATCACTTTCTGCATTAAAATCTTCTCGTAATACTGAGCCAAATAAAGCTAATTCGGTGATTTTTCGTCCTTGGCAAAATTTAGCCAATTCTTCTAAAGAAATGCCTAATCGCTGTTCAATCATTTGAGAATTTATTACTGGTTTTAATGTTGACATAATTTCATTCATCGTCATAAACTTATCAAATTAAATTGTCTCAGGATCAATGCCTTGTTCTCGTAAAAAAGCTGCTAATTTTTCCGCCCTTTGATGTTCCTGTTCCGCCCTTTGATGTTCCTGTTCCGCCCTTTGACGTTCTCTTTCCGCCCGTTGTTTTTCTTGATTAGCTAATTCTGAACCCCATAACAATAACTCTCCCTGTGCTGTCCACCATCTTAACCAATAGCCTGTTCTTTTTTCTCTAATTCCTTGCCATATTCCCAAATATAAATCTATTTGACTAATCCAATAACGTCCATCTTCATTGGCTAATTGTAATTGATATTCTCCTGATTCATTGAGTTGATAAAATTCTATTAATCCTTGATTTGGCTCAAAAATTACATAATTAGGAATTTGGAGAATCTTCTCGTAAAAGAACCATTTACCAGGAGGAAAAGTAGGTTTACAGGAATATTCTGACCCTTCTGTATCTGAGAGAAATTCCATTACTATTGTGGGAATATCTCCTTGAAAATGAGGGGTATAACTACGAATTACTTCTTCTCTAGGAACGCTAATATTAGCAATATAAGACCAATCTGGGGCTTTAACGACAAATTTATCGTTTAATCTGGTACAAATCCCATAATTAGTAGTTGTTAGGGTATTATCTGATAGTTTGCCAGCGATTTCTAGACTATCTGTCAAGGCTGCTGCTAGGGTAGGTTGATTAATATTATCCACGGGATCATCAGGTAAAATAAAATCATCGGGCAGTTTTTCCCAAGTAATTTGATGGGAAAGGTTTGTATTTAAAGAGTGGCTAATAGTTGCTTGAGTCATTATAATTTATCTGATAAAGTCGGCAAAATATTAAGTAGGGTGCGTTAGGCAAATTGTTATTATTGAATCATTCACTATTTTATCATGCCGTAACGCACCAATATTTATATGGAATCGCTAAATGTTTACTACAAATAAGATCGGCCGTAGGGGCGGGTTTTTACAACAGTTTATGCTTCTAACCAGGATATTAGATAAACCCGCCCCTATAGGACTTGTGTATTATTTTTTTCCATTTCACATTAGAAGTTTAGGTGCGTTACGCTATGCTAACACACCCTACAATTATCTACTTACTGCATCATAAATGTTTATCCTCCAATTTGAGACATTGTACGATGATAGGTTCCTGTAACTGTTCCTGATTCCCTTTGTTTAAAATTAATCTCTGGTTTAATCTCTAATAATTGATGAACTTGTTCTCTTAATTTTGAGATTTTTATGCCTTGACGTAAAGCGGTTTTTAAATCAATTTGTCCCGTTTCATTTAATAAACAAGGTCGTAACCAACCATCCGCAGATAAACGCACTCGGTTACAGCGATCGCAAAAACATTCTGACATCTGACTAATAAATCCTAATGTTCCTTTCGCCCCTGGAATTTGAAATACATCGGCAGGGCCATTTCCGGTTACATTGCCTTCATTTAATCCCCATTTTTGACGAATTTTATCTCTAATTTCTTCGGAAGGAACCCAAGCACGATCAGTAAATAATTCGGGATTTCCAATGGGCATAAATTCAATAAAACGAACGTGCCAATTACGGTCTATACTTAAAGCTGCCAAGTCTTCTATTTCTTGTTCATTAATACCAGGAATGACAACTACATTTAATTTTAAAGGATTAAATCCTACTTGATAAGCTGTTTGAATTCCTGCCCAAGTTTTTTGCCAACGACTACGCCCTCGACTGCCAATAATAAGATCAAATATTTCTGCATTAAGAGAATCTAAACTAATATTAATTCTATTTAATCCTGCATTATAAAGATCTTGGGCCATAGAAGATAATAAAAATCCATTAGTGGTCATAGATAAATCTTTAGTCTCTGATAAAGATGCTATATCTTTGACTAAATTGACAACTCCTGGACGTAATAAAGGTTCCCCTCCTGTTAATCTAAATTTATTAAATCCTAGTGGAATAAAAACCTCTTTTAAAAGAGTCATTATTTCTTCATGACTAAGTAATTCCTGACGTAAGATATAATCGAGTTCAGCTTGTTCAGGCATACAATATTGACACTGAAAGTTACAGCGATCAATGAGACTGATACGGAGATAGTCAACTCGGTTCATACAGTTAAAACTTATCCTAGAATCAGAAAAAATTTTTCTAGTTTATTTATTCTAACAAATTTTAACTCTCGTTGACCCCTACAAAACAAACAAAGGTTGCCTACCCAAACTATAATTTATTAATATTTAACCACCTACATGAATTGCTGGCCGCCATTCGGGGTTTCTCTCCGCTTTTCTTAATACTTCACGGGTGACAACCGCAATATCTCCTTCTCCAAATAACATAAACCGCATTAAGTATTGAATGGGGTTGCCTTCTACCCAACCAAAATAAGCGTGAGGGGGTTTACCTGTTTGCTCTCTAATACACAATAAAATAGCTGCGATCGCATTAGGAACTGCAGCACTATTTGTCCGTAAAATACGATAATTACCTACTGTAACTCCCGTCACATAAAGCTTTTCTGTAAATTCAGAGGGATCAGCTACTTGAATTTCTAAGAAAATAAGAGCATCTGTGGCCGGAATGTGATGATCTTCGCGTACCTGTTTTTCTTTGAGAGAATATTCTAATTCATCCCCTAAATTTCTTCGGTTAGCAATAACTCTAATAACTGTTTCACTGTCTTGTTGAATAAAACCAGATGCAGTTTTATCTAAAGTAACACCATCAACCCGTAATTCTGTAGAACGCCATACTCTCGAAACTAAGGAAGTAATAATAATTGCCCCAATAAAAAAGGCCGCAATGCGAATTCCTTCGGGTCGTTCTATAATATTAGTAATGGTGGTATAAATAAATACCAAGGTAATGATACTAAAGGCTAATGTAGCTTTAAAAGATCTGGCCGAACGAGAAGATAATGTAACAGCAAATGCTGCTGAACTCATTAACACTAATACCCCAGTTGCATAGGCCCCTCCTTGTGCTTCTACATTCGCTTGGAAAATGAGGGTAATAATAAAGGCAATTGCTGTATAAACTAAGACTAATGGTCGGGTAGCTAATGTCCAAGTGGGTGCCATGCCATAACGGGGCAAATAACGCGGTACAATGTTTAATAAACCTGCCATAGCTGACGCTCCAGCAAACCAAAGAATGGCAATGGTGCTAAGATCGTATATGGTGCCAAAAAACTCTCCTAAATAAGTATGAGCTAAATAAGCTAAAGCCCTACCATTGGCTTTACCACCGCTTTGAAATTCTTCTGCTTTAATTAATACGGTGGTAACAACACTGCTTGTAAGTAGGAAAAAACTCATAATAATGGCTGCAGTTGCCAAGAGTTTATGGGTGTTAAAAATACGTTGTTGAGGATGTTTTTCTGTATCTGTATTTTTCCCTTTTACTAGGGGCATTACCGCTACTCCTGTCTCAAAGCCAGATAATCCTAATGCTAGTTTTGGAAACAGTAATAAGGCAATGCCTACCATTAATAATGGATTACCATGATATTCTAACAGAGAGGTTTGCCAATTACTTAATGTTTCAGGATGATTAACAATTTGAGCAATACCAACACCGATGACAATTAAATTTAAAAATAGATAAATACCGACCAAGAAAACAGCAATTCCAATAGCTTCTTGAAACCCTTTTAAGAATACGGCCCCCAATAAAGAAACCAAAATTAGGGTGATAGGAACTGCTTGAAATTGTAACAGATTGTGAACGAAAGGATTTTCAATAATATGGGCAGTTGCATCGGCGGCTGATAAAGTAATAGTAATAATAAAATCTGTTGCTACAAACCCCAATAAACATAGAACAAAGAGTTTCCCTTGCCACCAAGGTAAAAGATGTTCTAACATAGCAATTGAACCTTCTCCGTGAGGGCTGAGGGCTGCTACCCGTCGATATATAGGCAATGCTCCAAAAAGGGTAACTAAGACTAAAATTAAGGTAGCTAGAGGAGATAAAGCCCCAGCAGCTAAAGCAGCTATTCCTGGTTGATACCCCAAAGTAGAAAAATAATCTACCCCAGTTAAACACATGACCTGCCACCAATGATATTGGGGATGTTTTCCGTGGTGAGAAGCTTGATTTTCCCTTAACAACCAACGGATAAGTCTTGGACGATTAGGTTTTGGGGAGACAATGGGGAGAACCATCTTTTTAGTTACTTAAGCTGTGAATAGACAAAATTGGTAAAACTTCCTTCATTGAGTTTATGCCAAGCATAGATGCGAGTACGAAACTGTTTCCACTGGTCATAAACTGCCTTAAAATCAGCATCTTTGACCGCAAATTCATCATACAAGGCAAACGAAGCTTTTTCGGCTGCGGTTAGGATGTCCTGACTATAGGGACGTACTTGAGTTCCACTGGCTAAAAGACGTTCCAGGGCTTCATTATTAAGAGCATCATAACGTGCTAACATGGTAACATTAGATTCATAAGCGGCGGTGGTAATGGCGGCTTGATATGGGGGGGGTAGTTTATTCCACTCCGTCAAATTAACCTGTAATTCTAAGGTAGCTCCAGGTTCCCACCAACCCGGATAGTAATAATATTTGGCGACTTTGTTGAGGCCTAATTTCTCGTCATCATAGGGGCCAACCCATTCTGCTGCATCAATGGCACCAGTTTGTAAGGCTTGGAAAATTTCTCCTCCGGGTAAGGTTTGTACGGTGACACCGAGTTTAGACATGACTTGACCACCTAAGCCGGGAATTCGCATTTTTAAGCCTTTGAGATCGTTGAGGGTGGCAACTTCTTTACGAAACCATCCTCCCATCTGAGTTCCCGTATTACCACAAGGAAATTGTATCACGTTGAATTTGCTGGCGTATATTTCTTGTAATTTTTTTAATCCTCCCCCTTCATAAAGCCAAGCATTTTGTTGTTGCGCTGTCAAGCCAAAGGGTAAGCAGGTACCAAAGGCCAAGGATGGACTTTTGCCTATATAGTAATAAGAGGCTGTGTGACCGCATTGAACCGCCCCTTGAGACACGACGTTAAGCACTTCTAAGGCGGGGGCTATTTCTCCAGCAGAACGGGGTGTTATCTTAAATTTACCGCCAGTTAGGGCAGCTACTCTTTCGGCTAATACTTGTGCGCCACCAAAAATGGTTTCTAGGGAAGGGGGCCAACTGGTGGCCATTTCCCATTGTATATTGGGTAAATTCGTTATTTTTTCGGAAGTTTGGGCAGTTTTTTGACATCCACCTACAATAGCAACTCCAGTAGCGGCGATCGCGCTTTGGGAAACGGTTTTAATAATTGAACGACGTTTCATAGACAAATAATTTCACTCTCTCACAATAAATCGTTTTAGTAGGATACCACAATCAGACTTAATTTGATAGGTACAGCGACTTGTAGGGGCTTAATAGTATTAAGCCCCCGAAATTTAAGGTTATATTTAGGGGGTTTGTGTAAGTTTTATCAAATTATAATTATCAATAAGATGGTTTTGGGTTTCGTTCCTCAACCCAACCTACAAGAAATTGTTTAAACATTATTGTTGATTTTCTGGAGTTTGAGGAAAAGAACATTCAACAGTAATTTTAATATGACTTTCTCCTGACCCTTCAGTTACATAAGGAATTCCTGATTTAGCTGCTACTTTTAGCATTGATTAGTTTACCATATTCTTTGCACAGGATAATTATCAAAAATTGAATCCTTACTTATAATCGGTAAATATTCTACCATAGCTTGAGCAATTATTATTCTATCAAAGGGATCACGGTGATAGAATGGTAAACTACCTATAACTTCTAGATGATCAAAATTAATCAGTAATAAATCAATATTATTTATCCTGATTTGTTCTTCAACAAATTCTCTAAAAGGACTATCAAAGTTGAGTTTACTGATACTATGCTTAATTGCCATTTCCCAAACACTAGCAATACTCAATAATTTATTATTATTACTATCAACAATTAATGCACGTATTTGAGGGTTAATCAGGGAATTTCCTTGAACGAACCAAAGAAAAGTATGAGTATCTAATAATAGTATCATTCCATGTATTCTTGAAAATCTTCTAAAGGTTCATCAAAATCATCTGATATCCAAACTCTATCTTTAGCACTACCAAAATAAGCAGGTCGAGGATGATGAATATTAGACTGAGATAAGGAGACTAATTTAGCGATAGGTTGATTAGCTTTAGTAATAATAATTTCCTCTCCTTGAGTGGTTAATTCAATTAATTGATCGATATGATTTTGTAACTCTTTGACTTCTATCATTTTCATGATTTTACCTCTCTATTATGAGTTGAGCTAAGACCTATTTTAAATATTTATTCGTGACACAGGCATAATTCGACAAGCGGTTATCGATGAAATTCAAAACACCTTACCATCTTTATATTACACTAAATCGTAAAATACGGTAATATAGAAAATCAATATACTTTAACTGAGTTATGGAACCAGAAAGATTATCATAGTTTAACCTTACATACTTATAACTATGTCCATGCCGTGTCCCTACCGTTTAATTTTCGTTTGGACACGGCGATATTAAATGGTTAGGTGAAACACAAAGTTGTTAATGCCGTGTCCCTACAGTTTAAACCTCCCACCACTTTTGACTAAAGGGTTTTCGTCGGGCATTTGTGCCACAATGAATTTCACCCCGTCCTAAAAAGTAAGGTTCCCAATCATCAATAAAATGACAGGTAAATCCTAACCATTCTAAACTTTTTCGGACGAAAAGTTCTAGTTGACATTCCCCTTTAATTTTAGGGCCAAAAGGTTTAGGAATCGCTAAATGTTGATTTAAAACCAACATATTAACCATATTAGGTGAGAAAGTTTCGGCACGTTTTTTGTTACCTGCTGCTTGATATAAACCAGGAAGATCAATAATATCTTCTTCGGTTAATCCTAATTCCTTTTTCAAGATATCTCGATTCCAATTAATATAAGTTTGGAAACGAGCATTATCTTGTTTTAATTCCTCATCTTTGAGCAGTTCACTAACGGTAATTTTTCCCTGGCGACTTCTTAATCGCAAATTTCCTTGATCCTGATTTTCTAAGGTTCTTAAAACCTCATAATATTTGTCTGTATTGGCCATAATTAATTTAAAACCTTTTCCTGTCTTAACAGGAACAAAAGTCATAAATTCATCAATGTGTCCTACATCTAACCAATCAGAAAATAATTCTACTGGACTTTGAATCTTTTGACCATAGAGAAAATCCCGAACAGTTTTCGCCATCTTCATCGAATATTGAGGTGCATTAGGATGATCTCCCCCAAACAAAATCCGTCCAAAAGGATAATTAACTCCATTAAATGTAACCGGAGGACTTACTTCTAAATTACCAAAAGAATCTAAAGTAGTAGCATCTTTATTGAGTCGAGTTACATGACCAAAATCAGTTCCGAGAAGTTCTTCTTCGGCAAAATCATCTAAACCGCGATCGCGGGGAGAATCTAAGACAACATACATGAAATGACCAGGACTTTCACTGTAACCGATTTCAATTTCATCTTGCATCCAGCGATCGCTACGATAAGGAAGGGGTGGCACAACTTCTAATTGTACGTTAGCTTCTCCTACAACTTGACGCAAATCTTCAATTAGATCACGATTTGAACCAGAAGAAGTGCGTAAAATATAGACAGTTTTAGGACTCAAAGTATTAGGAGTCATTATCCAAGGAGCAACTTCAAATCTAACCCGATCTGTGTACAATGTTTCATCATCTTTAACTAATGACAAGTTAACAAAAATTTCACCATCAAAGTTACGATCTCGATAATGAAGTCCTTCTGCTGCTAAAAACAAATCCTTATAAGTATCTCGTTTTCTTAGTCTACCTTCTTTACGTCCAGGTCCAACTAATTCATGACTTCCAGAATCTAATTCATCAAAAATACGAACATAATTTGAATTTTTTGGACTAACCCAGATAATTAACTCACATCCAGATGGGAGATCTTTCGGGCCAACTTGACGAACTACCATCAAGCTACAATCTCTTATATCTAGTAATCCATTGAGACGAGAATCTTCATAATTAGATTCACGATAAGAAGAATCTACATCCAGATCACTATTAACTAAAAGTATAGCTCCATAACCATTTTTTCCGGCTTTCCAATCAGCTTTATGGGGGTTATTTTCTTCTACCACTCCATCTCGATCTGCATCTACATCTAAACAGATCTGCAAAACTGTAAAAGAAAGATTGTAGGTAGCGATAATACGATCTTCCCCATCAAGTAAACTAATATCAAGAGTGCGATCATTTAATTTTTCGCTATAAGTATTAGCTTGTAGAATTAAAGGAGCGGAAAGATCTTCAGGAGAAAGGGATTTTTTTTGAGGTAGAGGAATCTCTGAATTAGACTTTCTTAGGGTTAATTCTCCCGTCATCTTAAGTTCAACTAAAACAGTCGAAGCAGAAAGGAGAGATTTAAGTGAAAGATTAATCGGTTCTCCTGTTACTAAGACATCTTGATGAACATAACGATTAACACGAGAATTCGAGGGAATGGGCGAAATTTTTAGAGTTCTCATCAGGATTGTCCTAGAATTTGACTAATACTACAATATTTCTAACATCAAAATCGATCTGTTTAATTAATCAAAATCGTTGATACAGTGGTAGCGTATCATAAAATTTACACGATAGGAAAAAATAATTGAGTTAATTTTTTTTCAGCATATTTTGAGATAAAAAAACACTTTGCCAATAGCATAAGTGTTCAAGTCGTAGGGGCGGGTTTTTTACAGGAGTTATGATGCTCACCAAAAGTTCCATAAACCCGCCCTTTTTCCCTGATTATAACCAAGATGTTCCATAAACCCGTTCTTTTTCCCTGATTATAACCAAGATGTTCCATAAACCCGCCCGTCTTCTTAGTAAAACCCTTGCTTTTTATACGGGTTGCAAAGACTGAGCAAAAACAAAATCAGCTAAGGCACTTCCTGACAAAAAGCCATGATCTCCATCCCATTGAAAATGAACGCCTAAATAAACTCGACTTCTGGCATTTTCTAGGGCAGCAGCCGTAAAACTATTAAAGGTACGTTTAACCCCTTCCACACTCGGATCATCCGTATCTGCTGTAAAGGTCACATTATCAGTGCCAAAAAAGTTACGCATAATACCTGAATGGGCAGCCCCAAAAGTCGCATGACCAGAGACATAAGCGGGGAAAGGTGGACTAAACCGTTGTCCCTGTTGATTGACAGAAAGGGGTTGCCAGTTGGGATCAGCTTCGGTAAATAAATTCCCATCCGTATCAGCTAAACGAACGGCACTTTCTGGTCGCCACAAATCAATCTCAGAGGAATATTTCGCATCCCAAGCCACAATACCTGCATCGGCTAAAACGATACCCACCAAGGCGAATAAACGGGCAGTTTCAATGAGAGATAGGTTACGTTGTTGAGCAACAATTTGGGTAATACGGTAAAGATGACCAGGGGGTTTATAGGTTCCATCGATATCATTGGCCCAGAAAAAAGCAATTTGGGTTTGTTCGGGGGTACGCGCTTGAGATGTGGCAGATCCCAACCGTTTCACCTCATTCAACTGAGCCGCATATTCAGCACTGCGTAACATGACTGCCTTGTTAGGATAGTTACCAGGTAGGGGAGGACGAAATTGAGTAATATTAAAGCCTGGGGTAAAGGGGGTTACACATGGCCATTGAGGGGTTAGAGCATCGCCAGAACCCGTTGGTCGCCAGTCTCCTGGTTTATTCCCTGGTGTGTAGCGTGGCAAAGCTTGAGAACCATCTCCTGTGCGCAGAGCAACGACCAGATCTCCAATAGTACGTCCAAAAGTCTCACCTGTGGTAGTTCCTATTCCTTCTAAAGAAACCTGAAGGGCCGCATCAAAATCATTAAAACGTTGAGGATAGACTTTAATTAATACCTGGTGCGCCGCATAAGCAGCCGCCGCTTCGGGTGATATTCCAGGATCAGGCGTGGGCAAACCGGACAAATAAGGCTGAAAAGCAGGGATATAACTGTTAATTACATCAAACATGGCAATGTGCATCATTGCACCAGCCCGCGCGATCGGACAGGGGGCCCCACCAATTTTACGAATGGCCTCTAACAAGACGTTATTCCATTCAATAATTACGTTCATGAATTAACTCCTAAGTCAGATAAAAGATTAAATTCGGCTATGGCCATTTTAAATTGTGATTAAAATGGTTTTCTAGATCCTATAAATCTAGGACAAGATCCCCTAAAAATAGGACAAAATTGCCTCTATCTCTCTCTAAAACAGCTTGAAAAATGGCATACTTTTATTGTTGCATTTTCACTGAGAAAACGACAACCGAAGTTTAGGAAGTTAAGCAAAAATCCTTAAACATCTTAAATTATCCTTGAGTACCCATTTTTTAGACAACATTATTCTTAAGTCTTTTTTCCGTTAAACTTAAATCAATTAACATCTAATGGCAGATTTTTGGTAAGATAGATTGTCTGTTTTTGGTAACTTCTAGATGCACCAATCAAGAAAATTTCCTCAAATGCGATCGCTGCTTAAGATTGCACATTGGATCGACAATTTCACCGAAAACTTAGGATTTCTCACTAACTGGGTTATTCTATTAACAGTTGGGGTCGGTTTTTTTAACGTTGTTGCCCGTTATATTGGGCGTTTTATTAGTCTAAATTTATCTTCTAATCGTCTTATTGAACTACAATGGTATTTATTCTCCATTGCTTTTCTTTTAGGATTTGCTTATATTCTTAAACATGGAGAAAATGTCAGAGTTGATTTTTTGTATGCTCACTGGACTGAAAAACAAAAAGCATTAGCTGACTTTTTAGGAACAATTATCTTTTTAATTCCCTTTTGTTTGTTGGGTATTTGGGTAACAATTAATCCAGTTTTACAGTCTTGGGGATATTTACCCAATGGAACTTGGGGAACTTGGGAAATATCATCAGATGCCAATGGTTTACCCCGCGCACCTATTAAAACAATGATTCCCATTGGGTTATTATTATTATTGTTGCAAAGTATTTCTCAAGCCATCAAATATTTAGCGGTGGTATTAGGATATGAACAAGTGGCGGAACAAATTCGTCTAGAAACATCAGATTATACTAATATTGAATAGGTTAAAATTATGGGTTATGAATGGTTAGCCATTCTCATGTTTGTTGGCTTTTTCTTCATTTTAATGACAGGTTATCCTGTTGCTTTCTCTTTTGCTGGAACTGCCATTCTTTTTGGTTTAATAGGGTTATCTGTTGGCGCATTTGATCTCAACCGACTATTATTATTACCGAATGTTTGGTTCGGTACAATGTCTAATTTTACCTTATTAGCTATCCCTTATTTTATCTTTTTAGGTTCAGTTCTCGAAAAATCAGGATTAGCTGAAGAATTATTAGAAACTATCGGCATGATTTTAGGAAGATTAAGGGGAGGACTTGCCTTAGCTGTGGTCATTGTTGGCACACTTTTAGCTGCGACAACTGGGGTAGTTGCTGCTACAGTTATTGTCATGGGAATGTTATCTTTACCTGTTATGATACGCTATGGTTATGATAAAAAATTAGCAGCAGGAGTAATTGTTGCATCAGGAACATTAGCCCAATTAATTCCCCCTAGTTTAGTATTAGTAATTCTCAGTGATCAATTAGGGGTTTCTGTCGGTGACTTATTTTTAGGTGCGTTGATTCCTGGGTTAATGTTATCCGGTTCTTACATACTTTATATTTTGGGTTTATCTATCGTTAGTCCTGAAAAAGTACCCCCTTTACCTCCAGAAATTATTCCCTTAAAGGGCCAGGCGTTAATTAGACAGATTTTTAAGGCAGTTGTGCCTCCAATTTTGTTAATTTTTATTGTTTTAGGTAGTATTTTCTTTGGGTTAGCAACTCCTACAGAAGCAGGTGCAGTCGGAGCAGTTGGGGCTTGTTTTCTGGCTTTTTTAAATAGAAGATTAACCCCTCAACTGATTAAAGATGCTTCCCACGCAACGGCGGTTATTACTGCTTTAGTTGTGATGATTTTATTCTGTTCTTCTTTGTTTAGTTTAGTCTTTGATGACTTAGGGGGTAAAACGTTAATTACTAGCTTATTAACAGGTCTTCCAGGAGGCAAATTCAGCTTTTTAATTGTTAGTAATATCGCTATTTTTTTGTTAGGTGTTTTTCTCGAATTCATCGAAATTTGTTTTATTGCCATGCCTTTATTTGTACCAGCAGCCCAAGCTTTAGGAATTGATATGGTCTGGTTTGGTGTAGTAATAGCGATTAATTTACAAACGGCTTTTATTTCGCCTCCAGTCGGTTTTTCTCTGTTTTATTTACAAAGTGTTGCCCCTAAAGAAGTGAGTACCCTAGACATTCATAAAAGTGCGCTTCCCTTTATGGTTATACAATTTATTATCTTGGTTATTGTGATGTTATTTCCTCAAACTGTACGTTGGTTAATTGAACTTTCTTCCGCTACAGGTGTTTCCTAATTTGAAAGTAGGCACAAAACACAATGTTCATTGATGTTAACTTAAACCCAAAAAGCTTATTAGATAAACTGTAGTAGGATGGGTTAGCGCAGCGTAACCCATCACCAGAAGATAATATATGATGGGTTACGGCACTTGGTTCTCTAAATTTTGGTTAGGTTCCGTAGGGGTTTAACATTGTTAAACCCCTACAATTCAGGTTTTATAGGACTTACGCAAAAAATAGTTAAATACGCTATAAATAGTGAGATGCGTTGGGAACACATCCTACGTTTAGTGTCCTTGCGTCAGTCCTATTTTATTAAGAAAAATCGATGACTTTGAGGATAGCTAACCATTCATTCGTTATGATTAAACAGTATCATTCCCAACTACCTAAAAATTAATGCTAAAATACGCTTATTATCCTGGCTGTGTTGCTCAAGGAGCCTGTAGTGAATTGTATTTATCTACTGCTGTATTAACTCAAGCTCTTGATATAGAATTAATTGAGTTAAAAAAAGCGGCTTGTTGTGGTTCAGGAACCTACAAAGAAGACTCTCAACTATTAGAAGATACGGTTAATGCTCGTAATATTGCCTTAGCTGAATCTCTTAATCTTCCTCTATTAACTCATTGTAGTACCTGTCAAGGGGTTATTGGTCATGTTGATGAACGTCTTAAAGAAGCACAAAAAAATGATCCTGCTTACCTTGAACAAGTTAATGGTTACTTAAAAAAAGAACATTGTTCTCCCTATAAAGGAACCACAGAAGTTAAACATTTATTATGGGCATTAGTAGCAGATTATGGACTTGATAAACTTAAAGAAAAAGTTAAAAATAAACTAACTGGATTAAATTGTGCGGCATTTTATGGCTGTTACTTATTACGTTCTCAAGATAATCTTGCTTATGATAATCCCTTTCAACCTGAATCATTAGAGAATGTTTTTCGCACAGTAGGTGCTAATCCTATTTATTATAAAGGAAGAACTCAATGTTGTGGTTGGCCCCTTTCAAGTTATGCGACTGAACAATCATTTAAGATGGCAGGAAATCATCTTCAAGAAGCCATTGAAGCAGGAGCAGATTGTTTAGTAACTCCTTGTCCTTTATGTCACTTAAATCTCGAATCTCGACAACCAGAAATAGAAAAAGTGATCGGCAAAAAATTAAAATTACCTGTCTTACATTTACCTCAATTAGTTGCATTAGCTTTGGGAATTTCTCCCGACAAATTAGGTTTAAATCGTCATGTTGTTTCAAATAAACCAATCTTAGAAAAGTTAGGATTATAGTTATTAAAATCATGATAAATACCAAAATTATTTGTGTTCATGTGTTTATTTCTGGGAAAGTTCAAGGAGTTGGTTATCGTTATTCAACGGTAAAAGAAGCACAAAAATTAGGACTAACAGGATGGGTGCGTAATTTAAGTGATGGTCGTGTTGAGGCAGTTTTTGAAGGGGATCAACTAAAGGTTGATAAAATGATTAAATGGTGTTATATAGGTACAAAAACTGCAAATGTAACTGAGGTTGAGCTAGAGAAAAAAGAGCCAGAATTTAGTCAAGAGTTTGAGGTTATATATTAAGAAAATCAGCGTTTATTACTGTAAAATAAAATTTAATTAGAGCAGACATTTTCTCATGTTTTGCTCATACATTCTGTATCTTTGGGTTCTATCGGACAAACTATGCTAAATTAATAATTAATGACAGACTCAAGTCTGATCCTATAAAGACTAAGTCCGCCTGCGCGGACACCCATTCTAGGTTGCGTAGGCAACATTTGTTTGTAGACCTTAACTATATCTTAAAAAAAGAGCGTCATTATTGACGCTCTCTACACCGATAAATTAAGTTAAACTATCTTAAATGTCCCGATTTTAGAGAATAAAATCAGTTACTTGGTTTCGGAAAATTCGGCATCAATGACATCATCTCCACCCTCAGAAGAACCACCGCTACTGGGACTACCATCAGCACCAGGAGTAGGGCCGGTGGGGCCTCCAGCTTGTTGATACATACTCGTACCGATGCTGTATAGGGTTTGTTGTAACTCCTCGGTTAAAGTTTTGATCTTGTCGTCATTATCTTGGGCGATCGCTTCTTTGAGGTCTTTAATTAATCCTTCTACCTTAGTTTTATCAGCCCCAGAGATTTTATCAGCAAGTTCACTAAGTTGTTTCTCAGCTTGATAAACTAAAGAATCAGCCTGATTTTTACGATCAATTTTCTCCCGTCGTTCTTTATCGGCAGAAGCATTGGCTTCAGCTTCTTTCACCATGCGCTCAACTTCTAGATCAGGTAAAGTAGAAGCCCCAGTAATACTGATAGACTGTTCTTTTCCTGTTCCTTTATCTTTGGCAGTAACATTGAGAATACCGTCAGCATTAATATCAAATGTTACCTCAATTTGAGGAACGCCACGAGGCGCAGGAGGAATACCATCTAAACGGAACAAACCTAAGTCTTTGTTATCTTTGGCCATTTCCCGTTCCCCTTGCAGAACGTGAATTTCTACATTGGTTTGACCATCAACTGCGGTTGAGAAGACTTCTGAGTTTTTCTTGGGGATGGTGGTATTACGCTGAATAATTTTAGTCATGACACCGCCTAAAGTTTCTACCCCAAGAGACAGAGGAGTCACGTCTAATAGGAGGATATCTTTAACTTCTCCTGCTAATACACCCCCTTGAATGGCTGCACCTACTGCTACGACTTCATCAGGGTTAACGCTTTGGTTGGGGTCTTTGCCTAAAACTTTTTTGACTAATTCTTGTACGGCGGGAATACGAGTAGAACCCCCAACGAGAACCACTTCATCAATATCACTGTTACTGACTTTGGCATCCCGCATGGCATTTTCCACGGGAATACGACTACGATCAATTAAGTCAGAACAAAGTTCTTCAAATTTAGCTCTGGTTAGGGTTGTATTGAGGTGTTTAGGCCCTTCAGCAGTAGCTGTAATGAAGGGTAGGTTAATTTCTGCTTGGGTGACTCCAGAAAGTTCGATTTTGGCTTTTTCGGCGGCTTCGGTGAGACGCTGTAAAGCTTGTTTATCTTGTCGAAGTTGGATACCTTCATTTTTTTTGAAGTCTTCGGCTAAGTAGTCTACAATTTTTTTGTCAAAGTCGTCTCCCCCTAAGTGGGTATCCCCAGAGGTAGCTAATACTTCAAATACACCGTCACCTACTTCTAGGATAGATACGTCAAAAGTACCACCCCCTAAGTCAAAGACTAAGATTGTTTCGTTACTTTTTTTGTCTAAACCGTAGGCTAAAGAAGCGGCTGTTGGTTCGTTAATAATACGTTTAACTTCAATTCCAGCAATTTTCCCGGCATCTTTTGTGGCTTGACGTTGGGAGTCGTTAAAATAAGCGGGAACGGTAATTACTGCTTCAGTAACTTTTTCCCCTAGATATTTACTGGCATCATCGACTAATTTTCTCAGGACTTGGGCCGAAATTTCTTCGGGGGCAAATTGTTTGCCTTGAACCGGACAATCTAATTTAACATTGCCATTGCCATCCCGTAGTACCTGATAAGAGACTTCGGTGGTTTCGGTGGTTACTTCGTCGTGTTTACGTCCAATGAAGCGTTTAACCGAATAAAAGGTGTTTTGTGTGTTCATTACCGCTTGACGCTTAGCAATGTTTCCTACTAAGAGTTCGCCATTTTTGGTATAAGCTACTACTGATGGAGTAGTCCTAGCACCTTCTGCATTGGCTATTACGGTGGGTTTTCCTCCTTCCATTACGGCCACACAAGAGTTTGTGGTACCTAAATCAATGCCTACAATTTTTCCCATATATCTACTCCAAGATCACTATAACAACTACTGGAATCGGTTTTTTTGTAAGTACATAAAATAACAGGCTCAAGATCAATCCAGTTACTCATATCTATAGTGACGGTCAGGGGTCGTTATTAGGTAGTGTAGTTTTCCGAACCTGTTTTGACGGGTTTTGAGGGGAGTGGGGAGTAGGGAGCAGATTGTAGGATGGGTTAGGCACAGCTATTTGAAGGAACATAACCGAAATTTAGGGAACCAAGTGCCGTAACCCATCATTTATCATCTTCTGGTGATGGGTTACGCGGCCCTAACCCATCCTACAAGTTTTATCTAATAAGCTATTCGCTCAGTTTTTTGTTAACAAATCACTTCTTAACATCTAGAATAATTATTAAGAAAATCTTAAAGTTTAATTCATAATTTCCTAAAATTTAGACTGAAATTATGGTAAACTAATTTTTAGGGAAGTGTTTTTTGTGATTAATTATGTCATCATTCGTTTACATCAATAAATTCCCTCAAAACTTACTAAACTTTCATCCTCATCTATCACAGTTTAACTGACATAAACAGGTTTAATTGGAGATTTTTATGACTTATATTGTTGAACATTCTACCCCGACGGCTGCGGATTTTGTCCAAGAAACAATTAATCCTTTAACCACTGCCACTGGTGTATATGTTACAATTCACGGACATTTCTATCAACCACCGCGAGAAAATCCTTATTTAGATACTATTGAAAGACAAGCAAGTGCCTATCCTTTCCATAATTGGAACGAAAGAATTCACCATGAATGTTATCGCACTAATGCCTTTTCTAGAGTTCTAAATTCTCAAGGAGAAGTAATTGGAATTGTCAATAATTATGAGTATTTAAGCTTTAATATTGGCCCTACATTAATGTCTTGGTTACAGTCTCATGATCCGGAAGTTTATCAACGTATAATAGACGCAGATCATAAGAGTTGCCAACGTCTTAATGGTCATGGAAATGCTATTGCTCAAGTATATAATCACATTATTTTACCCTTAGGGAATGAACGAGATAAATATACTCAAATTCGTTGGGGTAAAGAGGATTTTCGGAATCGTTTTGGACGTAACCCGGAAGGAATGTGGTTAGCTGAAACCGCCGTTGATTATGATACTTTAGAAGTATTAATTAATGAAGAAATTAGCTTTATTATTTTAGCTCCTTCTCAAGCAAAACGGTGTCGTCCTTTTGCCACAGAAGAACAACCATCACCCCAATGGCATGAAGTAGGAGGCGCACAAATTGATCCTACCCGTCCTTATCGTTGTTTTATCAAAGATGGACGTTATATTGACATTTTCTTCTATGATGGGCCCATTTCTGGAGATATGGGTTTTGGGGATGTTTTAGAGAGTTCTGGACATTTTGCCGCACGTATTGGACGGGCAGTAAAAGGAGATCATCGTCCCTCTCAAATTATTAGTGTAGCTACCGATGGGGAAACTTTTGGTCATCATAAAACCGGAAAAGAAAGATGTTTAGCCTATGCTTTTACGGTAGAATTTCCTCAACGAGGTTGGACAGTTACTAATTATGCCCATTATCTAAGTTTATGTCCTCCCAGTTGGGAAGTAGAACTCAAACCCGTTACCGCTTGGAGTTGTGTTCATGGGGTTGATCGTTGGCAAGATGACTGCGGTTGCGGTGGAGGTGGAGAATGGCATCAAAAATGGCGACGACCCCTACGAGATACATTAAATTGGTTACGGGATCAATTAATTCCTATCTATGAACAAACTGCTAGTCAATTATTACATGATCCTTGGCGGGCTAGAGATGAGTACATCAACGTTATTTTAGATCGGTCAGTCGAAACTGTTGAAGAATTTTTGAGTCGTCATCAACATCATCCTCTTTCTCCTGCTGAACAAATTGATGCTTTACGTTTGTTAGAAATACAAAGACATTCTTTGTTAATGTATACCAGTTGTGGCTGGTTTTTTGAAGAAATTTCTCGCCCCGAAGGAACTCAAATTTTACGTTATGCAGCCCGCGCTTTACAATTAGCTGGAGAAGTGGCTGGGGCCAACTTAGAAGAAGAATTTATTTCCCGTCTTTCCTGGGCCCCTAGTAATGTTAAAACTTATCAAAATGGGGCGGATGTTTATCGTCATTTGGTAATTTCTGCTCAAATTGATTTTAATCAAGTGGCGGCCCATTATGCTATTAATTCTCTGTTTAGTTCTTATTCTCCCCAACAACAGGTTTACTGTTATGAGACTCAACAGTTAGACTATCAAAAGCAAAATATGGGGGCTTTAACCGTAGCGGTAGGACAACTACGTTTGACCTCAAAAATCACTTGGGAAAGTCATCATTTTGTTTTTGCTGTCTTACATTTAGGGGGTTGGGACTTCCATTGTTGTATTCAACCTTTTGTCGGACGTTTGGCTTATACAGAGGTCAAAGAAAAGCTATTTGAAGTGTTTAAACAAGCTAGTGCTGCCCAAACTATTTTAACTATGGGTAAACTATTTGGGGAACAATCTTTTAGTTTACAACACCTGTTTGCGGAAGAACGTCAGCGTATGATGAATTTGTTGATGACTAAAACTAAGAAACAACTTGATCAACTTTATACCCAAGTTTATCGAGATAATTATAGCATTTTAGTGGCGTTTCAACGGGATGAATTACCTGTTCCTAAAGAGTTACAAGTAGCTGCTGAAATTGCCCTATCTCATCGCTGTTTAATCACTGTTCAAGCTTTAGCAGAAACTATCCATAACCCTCAAAAAACTGACACTCATTTAAGTGAGTTAGAAGCGATCGCAACTGAAGCTAATAATTTGTGTTGTAATTTAGAGATTCCTGATGCTAAAAACACTCTAGAAACTCTAATTTTACAAAATCTTTCTCAGATTTTATACAAGAGTGATCCCGATGAGATTAACAGTCAAATTGAGAGATTGAGTAAGATTATTGAGGTAGGAAAACAATTAAATCTTGGACTATCTTTAGATAAGGCGCAAGAACTTTATTACTCTTTCCTCTATCAACAAATTATTCCTCAATGTCTTAACAACAATGATCAGCAAAATAGTGATGCTACTTGTCATTGGACACCTTCTCAACTGTGTCCCCTGTTGAATTTTGGTCACACATTGAGTGTTGATGTTAGTCCTTGGTTACAATAATTAGGACTTAAAATGTGGCACGCCGCATCTTGCCTGTGAATACCCCTTAACGGGCAAGATGCCAGTTCCACATTTATAGATTGTAGGTTGGGTTGAGGCACGAAACTCAACAAACCGCCAATCCTAATACACCAAATTAGCAGCAAACAATCTAGTAGTAACATAACACATTTAATGATGACTTTAATGAACCCTTAAGCAAGGTGTTAGGAAAAGACCATCCTTGGACAATTAATGTACAAAATAATTATCAGATAATGCTGAATGAGATTGGTTAGGAGTTCGGAGTGATAATTTTTCGTACTTTTGGATTATTGATAAAGAAACTAAAGAAACGAGATTTGTTACTTTACTACCTAATTAATAAGGAGTTTATCATGCAATTACCTCTATTCTCAGAAGTTAGATTAACCACCGATTTACCTAACTATAATTTAAACAAAGGTTGTTCAGCTATTATTGTTGAGCATTTTCAAAATAAAGAAGAAAAAGGTTATTTATTAGAAGTGTTAGATGAGAATAATCAAGGATATAGGATAATTGCCGTAACTCCTAATCAAATTGAGCTAATCAACTCGTATCACAAAACTAAAGAAACCGCAATTTATTTAGGACAAATATAATGAAATATAATTATGACTTTTCTCAAGGAAAAAGAGGTGCAGTTCAACCTATTTCCCCTGATAAACCTGTCCTGGCTGTGTTGGGCAAGGCGAAGTATTAATATTTTGTCGGGGTGTAAATGATTTTCTAATGCCTTGCCCCTACATAAATTATACATTAGTCCCTTGTGCGATAATCTTTAATGCTTGTTGATGTAACATAGAATTAGAAGTGGCTAAAACTTCTGTTGATTGACTATTTAAAGGATTTCCTGACCAATCTGTTATGATGGCCCCAACACCTTCTATAATGGGAATTAAGGCGCAAAAATCATAATATTTCAAATCTGATTCGAGTATGACCATTGGCATCGAACTCCAACCAGTTGCTAAAGAGACATAATTATAACAATCTCCTCCAAATGCCGTACGTTTACAGACTTTTTGTAATTCTAACGCGATCGCTTGTTGACGTGGAGTGACAAACATTAGAGGGGTAGTAGAAGTTAAACAAGCATCTTTTATTTGACTGTCTATTTGTTGAGAATAAGGGTTCTCAAATACTTGTCCATTTAAGTAGGGAGAATGTCCTTTTATTCCTAACCATCTTTCTTGCAAAATAGGTTGATTAACACAGCCTAATAAGGTTATATTCTCGTCAAGATTAACTAATCCAATTAAAGTCCCAAAAATAGGTAAGCCTTTTACAAAAGAAGACGTTCCATCAATGGGATCAAGTACCCAATAATAACCATTTTGAGAAGGAATATTTTCTCCTTCTTCTCTAATGATACCATCTTGGGGAGCTTCTTTTCTAATTAGATCAACCATGGCATCTTCTGCTTCACGATCAGCAATAGTCACAATAGAAGATCGTTCAAAAATTTTCGTTTCAGTAACAAGGTTAGGTTGACGAAAATATTTTTTAATCACATCTCCTGATGCTTGGGCGAGTTTATTAGCTAATTTTATTTTAGTAGCTAATTGTTCATTTGTCATTTTTTAGGTTCCCAATTTCTTCTAAAAGACGATCAATTTGTGTATTTGTACCAATCGTGATTCTTACATAATTATTAATGAGAGGATGTTTAAAGTGTCTCACTAATACTTTTCGTTCTTTTAATTTAGTATAAAGGTCTAAAGCTGTCATCCATTGAGGAGAAGCAAGGACAAAATTAGAGTCAGAGTCAAATACTAAAAACTCTAGGTTTCTCAGAGAAGTAATGAGACGGTTACGAGTTTGACAAACTTGTTGCCAAATTTGCTGATAATAGTCTTGAAATTCAAACGCTTTAGCCCCTAAAAATTGAGCCAGACGATCTAAATTATAAGAATCTCTTACTTTATCCATTTGTTCAATAATAGCAGGAGAAGCAATGGCAAATCCGACTCGCATTCCGGCCAGACTATAACTTTTAGACATGGTACGAGAAATAATTACATTGTCATATTTATGAATAAAATCTAAGTGATTATCCTCAGAAAAATCTACATAAGCTTCATCAATTAAAACGACTCCTGTTGCTTCTTCACAAGTTTTTTCTAAATACTCTCTGTTAAGGTGTTTACCCACAGGAGGGTTAGGAGAAGCAAGAAAAATAAGCTTTGCTTCTGAACAAATAAGAGGTTGATCTAATTCAAGATTATGATTAAGAGAAATTTCAATAATGGATGACCCATGTACCCTAGCAATCGTATCATACAAAGAATAAGTTAAGTCTAAAAATGCAACGGTTTCTCCAGGATTAACAAATGTTCGTAAAGCAATATTTAAAATATCATCAGAGCCGTTTCCGGCTAGAATATTCTCAGGAGAAACACCAAAAACTTGAGCCGCAGCTTTTCGTAATTTGGTAGAAACAGGATCGGGATATAATCTAACTTTTTCTAATTCTTGTTGTAGTCCCTCGAAAATTTCTTGAGGGGGAGAATAGGGGTTTTCATTCGTATTAAGTTTAATATAATCAGTTGTTTGCGGTTGTTCTCCAGGTACATAACCTGGGGTTTGACGAACACATTCTCGAATAGGTAACATAGGCATAAGTTTAATGGTTATATTCTGTTAGTATAGCTTAAAATTAGTCAAAACTTTCTTAAGGAAAGATTAGAAAAATAATAAATATAAAATAGTTCGTTGAATAATTTTGCTGTCAATGATAACAAAATTTATAGCTTACTTTTAAACTATTGTAGGGGATTAAAAATGTATTTTACCCCTACTTTAATTAGGCCATTAAAACCCCTTTAGAACTAGGAATAGAATTAGTGCGACGAGGATCAATTTCTAAAGCCATTCTCATCGATCTAGCAAAAGCTTTAAAAGTTGCTTCAATGATATGATGAGAATTAACTCCATCTAATTGACGAATATGTAAAGTCATTTGACTATGATTAACAACTGCAACAAAAAATTCTCTCACTAATTGTGTATCATAATTTCCAACTCTTTGGGTAGGAATTTGTAGACCATAACTTAAATGAGGTCGTCCCGAAAAATCCAAAGAAACTTGAACTAAAGCTTCATCTAATGGGGCGATAAAATGACCAAAACGAACAATTCCTTTGCGCTCACCTAAAGCTTTTGCTAATGCTTGACCTAAAGTTATTCCTACATCTTCATTAGTATGATGATCATCAATATGAATGTCTCCTGTAGACTTAATTTCTAAGTCAATTAATCCATGAGAAGCAATTTGATGTAACATATGATCAAGAAAGGGAATTCCTGTCGCTGCATCACAGTTTCCTTGACCATCTAAATTCAAGGTTACTTGAACATCTGTTTCCTGAGTTGTGCGGCTAACGGAGGCGATTCTAGGAGCAAAAGATGGTATAATAAGAGGAGAAGAAGGGAGATGAGTATTTTGAGTTTGCATAGGTTCATCAGAAATGAATAGTCAGGACAACCTCTGTGAGTTTCCCTCTCTTCAGGATATCAAATTAGGGTTCAATTTGTTTCTCAAAAATTACAATAAATGAAAATTTAGTATAAGTAGGTAGACAAAATTAATTACACAAAATTTGTAGGGGCGGGTTTTTTACATAAATCAATGATTCTCAACAAAAAACTAGATAAACCCGCCCTTACTGCCTTTGTTAATCAACCATTACGATTATATCAAAACCCGCCGGAGGCAGTTAAATATGTTATCATTAAGACAAGTTTAGATAAAAGTATTTTTCCTAATGATTGTCCTTATAGTCTAGAGCAATTATTAGATGAAGATTGGTTGCCTATACAAAAAAAATATAATATTTGCTTATATTTTCAATAGTTAAATATTAGTTAAACACAAGAACTAACTCTCATAATATTAATTTCAACAAATTTTGGGATACTTTTAAGCTAATAATGCGTCATCCATGTTGAGAAAGGGAAAGGCATTATGATAGAATTGCTGAAATTTGTCATTTCTACCTAAACACCAGATAGTTGACATCCCTTTTTAACCTTGATTGTTCCTCATTTTCACACTGATTGAGTTATTTATTTATGAAAATATTAGATTCTAAAGGCCGTTTATTTGGAAAAGTTAGTATCCTAGACTTAGGGGCTGCATTAGTGATTTTTTTAGTTATCGTGGGTATTTTTCTTGTCCCTGGTAAGTCGGGAAGCAGTACCATTGCACAAGTTATTAATAAACCCATTGAAGTTGATGTTATTGTACGAGGTCTTGGGGTACTTGATCCAGAATCTCTAATTCGTCAATTTGAGGATACCAAAAAGACTAATATTGTGATTCGTAATCAACCTGCGGGAGAGTTTGGAATCAAAAAGGTTCAAACTATTCCAAGAACCACTCTTGTTCCTCAACAGGACGGTACGGTTAAAGCCTTACCTGATCCTAGCCCACAAGCTAAATTTTATCAAGATATGATTATCACTTTAGGAGGAGACGCACAAGTTACAGAAACGGGTGCAGTTGTTGGTCAACAAAAGGTTAAAATTGGCACTTTAATTGAGTTAGAAGGAAAAGAATATAACTTTAATACAAGTACCATTGCTGTGAGAGTTCTCAAGTAATTTAACTAAAAATATCACTATCGTTTTTCAATTTGAGTCATGCGCTTTTCTAAGTTCATGACTCTTTCTTTTAATTCTATCACTAAGGTTGATAATCTTTCAAATAAGGGTTCGCTACGTCCGATAGCTTCTCCTTCAATAATAGGGGGAGAAGTACCAATAGAAGATTCTCTAATACGGGAATTACTTTGTTGTTGTCTTAGATCAAGAATAGCAGTTTCTAAGCGACTAACTCGCGCATCTAAACGGTTAATATCTCCACGAATAATATTATCATCACTAGCATAAATAGGAGATATTTGAATTATTATTATTATAATAATTAATACGATAATTGTGATTAGGAGTAGTTTGCGATCGCTCATTTTCTTAGGTTTCCGTTTCAAATAGGTTTAAAAACATTTTTAAGTCTTCTAAAATAGGATGTTCAAAGTTCCAGATATCTAGTTTCTTTTTCATAATGTAGTCAAAACTATTCATACTGCACTTTCTTCCTGCTTGTTTTTGTTCCTGTTTAGAACAAGTATCATATCTTAAGTAAATACTAATCCAAAATTTATCAAAGTCTTTATCAGTGGGTTTATATCCATTTTTTTCCATACATTTTCTCCATTCTATTAAACAGTCAGCATGGGGAGAATTTTTAGTTTTAATTGCTTTAAGAACAGTTTCTAATTCCCCTTTATTATCTACATTAGTAAAATAACAAGCGATTTCTATTTCATTTTGATAGTCGGTAGGTATTGTAATTAACTCTGAGGTATTAGGCAAAATTTCTGTATTATTAAAAACACTTTTAACACATTGATTAACCATTTCTAGTCTGTTTTCTATTCCTTGATCATCAATATCAATCACAATACCAATTTTTTCTATTCCTCTTTTTGGTATATCTGCTTTTAATGCTTTTAAAGTTTTAATTAGTTGTTGATTATTTAATCCTTCTAAACATTCATAGTCATCAATACAAATAGGTGTATCAACTTTAATATCATAATTTAGATGATTGATCAAAGCTTCAAGAAATATTTTATCATTCTTACTTTCGACTACTAAAATATTACTCACCTCTGACTCCTTTTGCATGTTCAATGGCATAATCTAAGGTTTCTAAGTCTCTTTTAATACCAATAATTTGACCAGTTTTATAATGTCTTGCCATCTCAAAATAAGCACCACTATCGGGATAATATTTAAGTCCAATGTCTCTAAATGCTTTAATCATTTCTAAACTATGAGTAGTAGCGAAAATTTGTACATTAAGTTCTTTTGATAATTCAAATAATGCTTTCCAAAAGTCTTTATGATTAGTGTAATGTATTCCGTTTTCAATTTCATCAATTAAAAGTGGACTACTTTTATTATTAATAAAACATAATATTATTTCAACAATTCTATTAATAGCATCACCAAATAAAGATATAGGTAAATAGTTTTCATTTTTCCTTTTTAAGTACAGTTGTGGCTGTCCAATACTAAAGGTTTTCATTGTCTCTAAAGAACTATCTATGATCTTTAAACAATCTAAAATAATGGATGATCTATTTTCTACATCTGCTTTATCATATTCTTGAGCTAACATATCACTACTCATGCTTAAGGAAGATGTTATTAAATCATTGATTTTAGGTGAATTTTTGGAATGTTTGGTGTAAAAAATCCCTGTATCGGTAGAAATTAATTGTATATCACTCCCCTTAATATTTATCACTTCTCCTAAACTATTTTTTTTCTGAATATTTATAATTAATTTTGAACCGGTATCCTTATCAAATAAAAGTGAAGAGATATTTTTCTCGTCAAAATTTCTCGGTGTTATTTTTTCAAAATTCAAATTTCCTGTTTTAAATAGTTCTAAAAGTTCATATAAATTTATTTCTTTTGTTACTGAGAAACTAATTGCTTGAGTATTATTATCTAGGGATTTAGTGATGATTTTAACTATTTTTTCTGTTTGATTGTTTAAAAAAAAGTTGTCCCAAGTTTTTTTAGGAGATGCTTTACTAAAATCTTCACTTTCCCGTCTAAGTTGTCTTAATAAAAAGATGGTTTTTGATTGAGGAGACTGATTTAATAATATCGCTTCTAATAAAGCAGTTTTACCAGAATTATTCTTACCACCAATTAAATTAACCCGTTCAAAACCTTCTATCTTAGTATGTTCAAAACATCTAAAATTCTCAATCTCAATATCCTTAATCATTTCTTGTTTTCCTCCTTTGCGTCTTTGCGCGAAATTTACTATAAATATAAATCTTTTAGATCAAGATATACTAAAAAACCAATAAAACTAATCCTGAAAACTTGACAACGACTGACATCACGCAATCAAGCTTTCAGGATTATTAAACCTTATGGTTTTTATTAGTCTAGAAGTGAGTTAAACTTAATAACCCCTTTTCTTTACTTAACCGTGACTAATTCGGTGCTACCACCACTACGACGACGGGTTAAAGTATTAAATAACATAATACCAATCGCCTTAATAAGATTGCCTTCAAGTTCCATGAACATCTTCATATTCATGCCAAAAGCAGCATTAGCTTCCTCAACAATTACATCAGCCGTAGCTTGATCAATCGGTAAATCATTTAAAGCTTGACGATATTCATTTTTGAAGGCTTTTTCATCAGGAATTGTCTCGAATTCATAAAAAGCTGTGCCGCCATTTTCTCCTAAATTCATCGCCCGTTGAGCAATGTTTTTGAGAATTTGTCCCCCTGATAAATCCCCTAAATAACGGGTATAAGAATGAGCCGCTAACAGTTCTGGTTGAGTGGCTGCGATTTCTCTAATCCGTGCTACATAAGCTTGGGCAGCGTTAGAGGGGGCTACTTCATTGCGCCAATTTGTCCCATAATAGAAATATAAATCTTTCTCTAGAGACTGTTTACGATGCAATTGAGGAAAGTAAATTTTGGAAACAATTTTATGGTCGCGCAATTTTTCCATTTCCTCTTCCATGGCCGAATACACAAAATAAAGATTAGCCACTAAGGTTCGATAGGAATTCTTTTCAACAACCCCTTTCAAAAAGCACTTGACAAAACCAACATTCTCTGCCATTGTGTGGGATTTTTTAGTACCTTCCCGTAACATGGTTGCTAAATTAACGCTCATGCTATACTTTCCTCTTTTTTGAGTGATTACTGGATCAATGACTTGTCACAAAAGCTTAAAAAACTGTCTGATATGGTAGATTAAACTGATTTGTTACCATTTTTTATTAAGAATTCTTACAAGACTATCGAGCCAAAGCCAAAAATTGACCGGTAAAAAGTAAAGTTTTGTAAAATTTTCAAGATTAACGTAAAAGTAAAGAAATTAATGTTCAGTGTCGTCAAAATTTCCCAAATAAGCTATGCTATAGTATTGACTTAGCAAAACAGTTAATGTTAAGGAGGAACCTATTCCTGATCCACTAAACCTAACCGTGAGTTTACGCGGGACTCGCGAAGTTAAAGAGAATTACCAAATTTTTCGCCTAACGGGCCTATTAGACGCTTTTTCCGAACCCACTTTCCGCAAAGTCATCGGAAACCATATTGAGGAAGGACCCGCAGACGTGATCTTAGTTCTGTCTCAAATCGATTTTATCGATAGTTCGGGACTAGGGGCATTAGTACAGTTAGTAAAAAAAGCGCAAGAACAGGGGGGAAGTTTACAGGTGGTGACAAATCCCAGGGTGACACAAACTGTCAAGTTAGTGCGACTGGAAAAATTCTTGTCCCTACGAGATAAAATAGAAGAGGCACTCGAGCATCTGGTCAAGGAAAAGGACAACAAGAAAAAATAGCAACCCTGATGATAACGGTGTGAACTTATCAAATTCTGATGGGACCGAGTCTCTAACTTCCTCTAAAGTCAGCCCAAGCCACCTGGGGGTTAACTTTAATGTTGTTTTGGGAGTGGATGAGGTGGCGTTAAGTCGGCAGTTGTCTCCCGCTTTCTTGGCTTATTTAGGGGATGGGGTCTATGAACTGTATGTTCGTACCCATTATCTATTGCCTCCGCGACGACTGACCGACTATCATAATCAAGTGGTGGCACAAGTAAGAGCCGAAACTCAAGCCGCCTCATTGCGTAATCTGACTCCCCATCTAACGGAAGCTGAAAGAGAGATTGTCAGACGGGGAAGAAATGCTGCCACAGGAATTCCTAGACGATTATCAAGGGAAGTTTATCAACAAGCTACTAGTCTCGAAACTTTAATTGGTTATCTTTACTTATATAACCCTGAGCGTTTACAACAATTACTAGAAAAACTAAGTGTAGATTTTACCTAAATTAAAGCCTAAAGTTTAATTATGAATGAACATCCTCGTCCAATTCCCTCGGCTGATACTCGTCAGTCTCATTCTCCGAAGATTAAGCCTAAATTTTCCTCGTCTTCTCCTATTCCAACTAAAAAAGAGATTCAAGAACCTGATGAGGAGTCCCAAGATTTAATTTATGGCCGTCATTCTGTATTAGCTGTCTTAGAAGGCGATCGCCAGTTAAATCGAATTTGGGTCACAGATCGACTGCATTATGATCCCCGTTTTCACTCCCTGCTGCTGGAGGCCAAAGGGAAGGGAACCGTCATTGATGAAGTGGATATGCAACGGTTAACCCAAATCACCGCAGGAGGCAATCATCAGGGGATAGCAGCCCAAGTTGCGCCTTATACTTATCATGATTTAGATGAATTAATTGCTCAAGCTAAGCAAGTCAGTGATGAACCGATTATTATCATTGCTGATGGTATTTCTGATCCTCATAATTTAGGGGCGATTATTCGCACGGCAGAAGCTATGGGGGCCCAAGGTTTAATTATTCCTCAAAGACGAGCGGCTGGGATAACCTCAACGGTGAGTAAAGTAGCGGCTGGGGCTTTAGAATCTTTTCCGGTGGCCAGAGTTGTTAATCTGAGTCGGGCCTTAGAACAGTTGAAAAAAGCCGGATTTTGGATTTATGGGACAGCCACAGATCAAGGTAAGCTATTACACCAGGTTAACTTTCGTGGTGCCATAGGATTAGTGGTAGGCTCAGAAGGCAGTGGGTTAAGTTTATTAACTCAACGCTGTTGTGATGAACTTGTTTCTATTCCTCTAACGGGAAAAACCCCTAGTTTAAATGCCTCAGTTGCCTCGGCCATCTCCCTTTATGAAGTGTGTCGTCAACGTTGGTCAGATAAGTTGTATTTAAAGTCTGTATCTGAGAATACTGCACCCAACCCAAACAAAAGAGTATAAATAAAATATAAGAACAATCACAGAATGTAACAAAATTCTCAAAACTTAAGGTTAAAATAACATAGTTAAAAGCTAATTATTAGGAAACCATGATGAAAGAACCCATACTTAAAGTTTTGGATGTTTTAGGACTAGCTTACTGGGTAGAGATTATTACAGACAATCCCAAATGTACCTACTACTTTGGCCCATTTGTTAGCAAAGAAGAAGCACAGACATCTTATGGAGGTTATGTAGAAGATCTTTATGGAGAAGGAGCCAAAGACATCAAAGTACAAGTTAAGCGGTGTAAGCCCCATAAATTGACGCTTTTTGATGAAGTAGAAGACATTAAAAAATTTAAAAGTATTCCTAGCTTGAGTGGTCAAGCCTTGTAAAAGAAACTTTTAGAGAATATTCAAGGTTCCCCTGCTCTCAGGGGTATTTTTTTGAGCCAGACGTAATGTTATATTTCTTTAGTTGGTGCAAATTTGGCGAAGACTTCTGCTTCTGTCAAATTCAAGGTTTGATTGGCAAATTCATAGTAACTAGGTTTTCTGTCGATAAAAATTTGTTCTGTGAACTCAAATTCAATTCCATTCTGAAAAAGACCTGCTGGGACAAAATATTGATTAGTAGACAATAATCTGTAGAAAATATGGGTACCACATTCACCGCAAAAACCTCTTTGGGCCCATTCTGATGAGTTATAAACTTTCAGTTTATCAACACCCTCTATCTTCACATCTGAGCCACAAGATACACCTAATGCTGGCCCGCCTCCCCATCGCCGACACATCCCACAATGACAAGCATCTATGCTATTTTTATCGGGCGTTTTGACTGTTATTGCACCGCAAAGACACTGACCATCCATTTCTATTGCCTCTATTCTAAATTTTATAGTTTATTATAACCCAATTGAGGGGTGTTGGGGACTTCTAGCACAACAAAGGAGTCCGGCGTTGCCAAATTGTGAGATCTTGCTTAAACCATTGTAAATGTTAAAATAATTCTGGGAAATTACCAAAAATCCAATTTTCTTATTCCCAATTTTAAACAATGGAGCTTGCACGATGACAAACCCGATCGTATTTTTTGATGTTGAATACCAGGATAAGGATGGCGAACATACCGGCCGTATAGAATTTGAGCTTTTTGCTGATATCGTCCCGGAAACAGCCGAAAATTTTCGTCAATTATGTACTGGAGACGCGGGTTTTGGCTACAAAAATAGTGCTTTTCATCGCATTATCCCTAACTTTATGATACAAGGGGGAGACTTTACTCGTGGTAATGGCACAGGTGGAAAATCCATTTATGGCGACAAATTTAAGGATGAAAATTTTCAACTAAAACACACGGAACCTGGGATTCTTTCTATGGCGAATGCTGGGCCAAATACCAATGGTTCTCAGTTCTTTATTTGTCTTGTTCCTTGTCCCTGGTTAGATGGTAAACACGTGGTTTTTGGACAAGTATCCAAAGGTTTAGATGTTGTAGAAAAGCTAGAAAAAACGGGATCATCATCGGGAACTATAGTGTATCCAAAAAAACCGACAATTACTAATTGCGGTCAACTTTAGCATTAAACCCACGCTCCAAAAATGATCTAGGCTGCGTGGGAATACGGCTCTTTCGGCATTTAGTGGTAAAATGTAGCTGTCGCTAAATTAGTTAACAAAGCCTTGAATAAAATCCGCCGCGCAAGTCCTTCAGGTGTCCCGTCCCGCTTTGTCAAGTCTGTTGAATGGCAAGACTGATTTATCGGGTTCTATGGCATTGCGACTTGAAAAGGCTTTTGGCGTGAAAATGGATACACTTATGCGGATGCAGTCTTCTTACGACATTGCCCGCACCCGTGAACGGGAAAAAGAAATCATGGTTCGGCGTTTCCAATCCTCAGAACCACGTTAGATTAAGAATAGTTAAGCTGTTACTCTCAAAAATCCTCGCCTAATTTAGCCTGTGAATGCCCTGAAAACCTTTAAGTCCCTTGAATTAGAAAAACAACAGAGCTTCCTGCTGTTATTAGCCATTGGGTTATTATTTTGGATGAGTCTAACTGCCCTTTTACCGACCTTACCCACCTACATTAAATATCTTGGTGGTACTAATTCTCAAGTCGGATTCGTCATGGGCAGTTTTGCCATTGGCCTATTAGGTTCTCGTACTTTGTTAGGCCATTTAGCAGATACTCATAGTCGTAAGTTGGTGGTTCGTATCGGAACTTTGGCCGCTGGAATTGCTCCTATTGGTTATCTACTAATACATTCTGTTTTTCCCTTGATCCCAGTTCGTGCAGTACATGGTATTAGTGTTGCGGCCTTTACCACAGGTTATAGTGCTTTAGTGGTGGATTTATCTCCAGTCAAACAACGGGGAGAAATTCTCGGTTATATGACCTTAGTTGCTCCCGTAGGTATGGCTATTGGGCCAGCTTTGGGGGGATGGTTAGAAAGTTTTGTGGGTTATCCTCCCTTATTTATCACAACCACAATTTTAGGGTTCTCTGCCTATTTTTTGGCCGGTTATGTTCAAGAAAAGCCTCGTTATCTTGAGTCTGATACTCATTCAGAAGTATCTCAGAAACCCTCCCGTAGTTTTTGGCAATTATTGTCAAATCCTTCCTTATTAATCCCTTCCCTGCTTTTACTGCTCATTGGGTTATTATTCGGGACTCTGGTAACGTTTTTACCCCTATTTGCTGGTGAAAGCGGTTTAGGGTTAAATGCTGGACTATTCTATACTGTCGCTGCGTTAGCGAGTTTTTCTTCTCGCATCTTTTCGGGTCAAGCGTCTGATCGTTACGGCCGAGGGTTATTTATTAGCTTGAGTTTGCTATGCTATATGCTTTCTATGCTACTATTAACCCAAGTTAATGGTCAAAGTACCTTCCTTCTGGCCGCTTTATTGGAAGGAACTGGTTCGGGTATTCTAATTCCCATGCTCCTAACCTTAATTTCTGATCGCTCTTCTTCTCAAGAAAGGGGCCGAGTCTATTCAGTTTGTCTAGGGGGGTTTGATCTGGGAGTGGCGATCGCAGGGCCAGTCTTCGGAATATTAGCAGAAATCCTAAGTTACCGTCATTTATTCGGTTTAGCGGGTAGTTTAGCCCTCATAGCTTTACTATTATTTTTCAGTCAGTCCAATGGCACATTTAAACAATCTTTCCGTTTTGCTTGGGGACAAGGAAAAGATTTATATGCTTTTGAAGAGTCTTAATCACCGAGTTTGACGGGAAGCCAACTTTTCAACCACTGCTTGAGTTTCTTGTAATAATTGTTGACGAGGATCGTTTGTTTGAGTGAAGGGAGGCATCAAATTTCTCGCCTGTAGGGCCATGTGTAGTTGTAGTTGGGCCACATAATCTCTAATGCTTTCTTGCATTGTCTCTTGGTGCGTTGGCATTATTTCCATAGTTAAACTGTCCTCTTACTCTCAATATAACATCCTAACCTTTAAAACCCTATCATGACTAGCGGGGTCTTGAGCGAAAAAAGACAAAACTTTACATATTGCTCTCATTGAAAAATATGCTATAGGTAATTAGCCCGCTTTTGCGGGCTTAATAGTCTGTTTTTGCTACTTTTCCTTAAAATACTCCCATTAACACTGCAGTGGTAAATAACAAAAAGAGAACCATAATCACCATGAAAATCCCAAAGTAGGGGGCATGATTTATTTGCTCTAAATATTGATTTCTTTTGCGATCTTTATCCGTTAAGGGTTTGAAGTGCATATCATGCATAATTCTTTACTCTCCATCGCTCATAAAATAGCTACCAGATCTAGCTAAACGAGCCAATATTTGCGGTTGCAGTCATTCCCAACCAGAGATTTATGGCTGAAAAAATTTAGTATTAGTTATTTATTAACTAGGTTGGCAAACTCAGGCTCATTGTCCTATTATGTTAGGGCTGAAATGGTATTCATTAATAATTCTATTATAATAATTTATGGGCTGTTTAGCCAACAATTATTATGAATATTTATTAAGCTATTTGGCTTGATTTTTGTATCTAGGATTTACCCACAGACCCTATCGGTAGGGGTCAACGGCTGTTGACCCCTACAAAAAAAACAATATTATTAGTTTAGCATAGCAAGTCCAGTGGAACCGTCATGGCTTCTTCTAGATGTTTAATTAGAGTAGCTTGAGGTAAAGGTCCTTTCAAATGATGCCAGGGTAATATTTGCTCAGTTTTCCAGTTATCATGAACATAAAATTCTAAGGGAGGTAATTTTCCTTTTAATTCTTTAAATGCCCTTTTATAACTGCCTAAAGAATCTCCATAATGACGAGTTAATTCTAATAATTGACTCAAACGGCGATCGCCTCTAGAAATTAAAGCTTGTATCACTGACCAATTATAACTTTCTGGACGAAATTCTATGTTTTTTTTGCCTAATTGTTTTTCTAAATATTGAAGCTGTTTTTTAGCTGTTTTATTCACTCCTAACCATTGAAAGGGAGTATGGGATTTAGGGACAAAAGTGCTACAACCAAAAGTTATTTTTAATCCTGGGGCTGCTTTTTTAACAGCATCTAACATGAGAATAGTTTCTTCAATATCGGTATCTTCTTCCCCTGGAATTCCTGCCATACCATATAATTTAATTCCTTTAAGTCCTCCTGCTTTAGCATTAATAGCAGCTTGAATAATTTCATCATTGGTTAGTTTTTTATTAATAATTTTCCTGACTTTTTCTGAACCACTTTCAACGGCAATAGTAATAGATTTTGTTCCTCTATTAGCAAGAGTTTTAGCTAATTTTTCACTCACAGTATTGGTGCGAACTGAGGCAATACTAACACGAATATGATCATATTTAGGTTGAGATAAATAGTCTAATAAGCTTTCAAATTCAGGATGTTGAGTAACAGATGCGCCTAATAATCCTATTCTATTTGTCACCGTTAGGCCTTTTTCAATAGCAGGAATTAAAGAACTTTCTAAACTGGCTGTGCGGAAAGGTAAAGTCAAATAACTCGCCAAACAGAAACGACACATTTCGGGACAACTTCTGACTACTTCTACCATATAGATACTTTCCCAAGCAGCTTTTTCAGTGACTACAGTTGAAGCAGATAAAATATTGCTACGATAAGTTTGTTTTTCAATAAAAGAAGGAATGGTATTATCAAGAGGAATAATTGATTTAATTTCACCATCAACACTATGATAAGTCACTTCATATAAACTGGGAATATAGACACCAGCAACCGTAGCTAAATGGCGTAATTTTGCTCCTCTATTAGCATTTCTAACTTCTTGATAAGCTCTAATAAAATCCTTAATTAGATTTTCACCATCTCCTAATAAAATGATATCAAAAAAAGCAGCAAATGGTTCAGAATTTGCTGTTAAAACGGGGCCACCGCCAAAAACCAAAGGATGATTATTATCTCGTTGATCACTTTGGAGAGGAATGTCTAATAATTCCAGAATATTCAGAATATTAACATAATCTAATTCCCAAGAAAAAGAAAAGCCTAATAGTTCAGGGTTTCTCGGTAAAGGTTCTTGAATATCCGTAAATAAGCGACTTACAGAAATCTCTGGATAGCTGGCAAAACTTGCCCAAATAATTTGATAACCTAAACTGGTAATGCCTACACTATACTCATTAGGAAATGCAAAAATCACGGGAATAGCATCTGAGTTAGGAGATACAGGATTAAACAATAAACGTTCTTGGTTAAATATAGTCATTAAAGCCGTTATCACTTATAGGTTATTTTATGATAACATTAACCTGAGTTCAGAGTTAGGAGTTCATAGTCAACTCCTTTCAAGAGTCTTTAAAGTGGAAATATTTAAAATGCTAATCAAAAGAAGAATAAAATTACCAAGTTTACCAGTAAAGCTAGGGTTAAGTTTCAGCTTACTTCTTATCGGATGTAACTCTAAAGTCATCGATTCAACAGAAAATACTTATCAACCAATAAATTTAGCTGAAGTCAAAGGAATATTAATAGGAAATGATCCTGAAGCATTGACATTAGACTTATTTGGGAAGAAAGAAACGATTGAAGGAAAGTTCTCCCAAGAAACAAAGGTGTTGAAAGAAGGAGGTTTTGAGAAAACGGTGATTTTAACCCAATTGAACCTACCCGATGACTCCGTTAAGGGAATACGTTACCGACTTAAGTTTCAATTTGATCAATCTATTGGAAAATGGCGTTTAAAAGAAGTAGGTCGTCAACAGTCTTGTCAACGAAGTGACTCCTCAACTCATTGGACAATAGAACCCTGTCCTTAAATTCTAGAATTAAAGATTTAATTCTAGAATAACTGAAGTCTTCTTTGATAACGATAAACAATTCCTGCGATCGCCGATAATAATATCCATCCAGGAAGATTCAAACGTAAATCAAAAATACTGATATCAAAACAATTAAAAAACACAAACATACTAAAAGTCACCAAATAAGTAAACAACAATAAATGTTGTCGCTGTCGTCGTTGATAAAATAGATCATTAGACAGTAAATTAGATTTATGTAATGAATAACTATCTTTCGACCATAATATTAATAATTTTACACCGCCAAACAGAATATATCCTACCACTCCCCCCAAAATTAACAACCCTGGAATACCAATTTCAGCCAATAACATTAAGAATAAATTGTGGGGGTGTCCCATCCAAACATTCATCTCAATTTGATAAACTGGGGTAAAATTACGCAAGCCCCATCCCAACCAAGGTCTTTGTAACATCATTTCCCATGCTACTTGCCATTGAGTCGTGCGTAAAGCCGTCACATAACGATCATCGTATAATTGATCCGTTAGTCTGGTCCAAAAGTAAGCAGGGACAATTTGACGTAAAGTGTCTTGTCCCCAGGGAATCCAAGCGGCCCAAAAAATAGCCCCAATGGCGATCGCTACTCCCCCCAGAACCCAATACCAACGTAAGTACAAAGCAAAGGCCATTAACCCCAATAAACCTAAACCCCAAGCACTGCGAGAATTGGTTAAAATTAGTCCAATACCGTCCCCAACCACAGCTATAGTTAAAATTCCCAGGGGTAAAAGTAGTCTTTTTTTGCTATCCTGTCGCCAGACTTGATAAGTATCTATCCACAACCCCAAGGCCAAAACAAAAGTCATCAATAAATACATAGCTAAAGTGTTAGCATACATGAGTAGAGAGGACATACGACCATCAGGGTTGCCATAGGCAATTAATTGAATCCCAAGAGGTCTAAAAAAGAAAGGAGTTTCCCAGCCCCAAACTAACTGCATTACCCCCAAAAACACTAGAGGAATAGAGGTTAAAATTAGCCACCAAGCTAACTGATGCAAGCGAGCAAAATTATTAAAGAAAATAGTAAAAGCAGCCAATAAAGCTATACTAGGCAGAAAATTAAATATTCCTTCTAAAGCAAAAATGGGTTTAAAAGCGAATAAGGTAGTAAAGATAAGCCAAAAAGTAAATAAGCCTAAGCCCCAATGTAAGGGATAAGCTGAAATTTGACGATAACGTTGCTTCCAGATTCCCAATAAAGAAAAGACTAAAGAGGTTGCCCCTAAATCCGCCGAAAAAGGTAAGATACAAACCCCAAATTTAACGCAGTTTTTAACCCACTGGGGCATACTTTCAGTAGTTTTTGAGGGAGATAAAACAGATTTCACAATCGCTAATTAATCAATAGTTTAAGCAGGTTCCCAACAGTCGGTGCGAGTCAGACGAATTTGAGCTAAAGCAAAAATGACCGGAATAATGCGACCATAGTTAGTAGCCACCGCTCGCCAGCCTAAATCAGCCAGAAACCAGCCCCATAAAACAGGTCCCAAAAAGGCAAAAACGCTTCTAACTGCCCCATAACGAGCCGCACTTGTAGCCATACCTCGTTTAGCCGTATTAACAGCCAATTCGCCAGCTAAAGCGGCACCACCTCGCACTAAGGCTTGTTGCGCTACCTGATAACGGGCAAAATGGAGGGCAAATTGTTGGGCAATTTGTTTGAGAAGCCAAGGTTTGACCAGAGAATTAACAGCGAAGGCACTGCTACCTTTTAAAAAAAGATTAATAGGATTATGTTGAAAGTTGACAGGTAAAGCGTCAGGTAAAGTGGATTTAGCGAAAGATTGTTGAATGTGAGTAGTCAGGCTTTCTTGTTCATTTATGGGAAGGCGTTTCCAAGCTTTACCGACCAAATGGAGAAAGATTTCAGCCTCGATATCAGTAGTGGCCATTTGATTAGAATAAGGAATTTTTATGTAATGACAGACACGAATCAATGTTTGACGATAGCTGA
Source organism: Aphanothece sacrum FPU1 (assembly GCF_003864295.1). Classification (NCBI taxonomy): domain Bacteria; kingdom Bacillati; phylum Cyanobacteriota; class Cyanophyceae; order Chroococcales; family Aphanothecaceae; genus Aphanothece; species Aphanothece sacrum. The sequence continues at coordinate 100,178 of NZ_BDQK01000007.1, forward strand.
CGTTTTTGGTCTTATTTTGTAGGACAGTGAATCCATCAGCTGCTAGGTAACGAAATCGATGTTCTAGGGTGTCTAACCATTGATTCCAATCTTGACTTTCTACTTCAATGGGGTCAGGGGTTTGTAAATAATCAAGGGGGTTGAATTTACGACAGAAGAGAATTTGGGTTAAATGACGAAGCTCGTCTTCTGTGGCTAGTTCTAATGCTGCTCGTAGTTCATCCAAAGTCTTAACCTCCATCAAAGGGAGTTTGAATTTTGCTTATGTTACTTATTTTAATATTAGCTTTGCATTTAGTCTCTTTTACCTTATATCTCATTGACATACTCCCACGGCAAAAATTAATCTCACCGCTAACAAGCTCGGTGTAGCGGGAGTCCTCTTTTTGCATTTTTAAAGATAGACCCTAAGATTGATTGAAAGTTTCCCGAAAAAGTTATCTTGTGTTATAATGAAGACCGAGACAATTAAGTATCGGTAGAAGAGTTTGTTATTAGCAGCAACAGGTATTCCCCCGTTTAGCCTTGGCATGATCTCTCCGACCACTCGATCTCTACAACAAGTTCTAATCCCAGGAGACACTCCATGTCGATTTATGTAGGCAATCTTTCTTATGACGTATCTGAGGCTGACCTCAGTTCAGTTTTTGCTGAGTATGGTGCCGTTAAGCGTGTACATCTTCCCACTGACCGCGATACAGGTAAGGTTCGTGGCTTTGCTTTCGTCGAAATGGATACCGCTACTCAAGAAGATGCTGCCATTTCCACCCTTGATGGTGCTGAATGGATGGGACGCACCTTAAAAGTAAACAAAGCTAAAGAACGTGAAAGCAAAGGCGGCGGCGGCTTTGACCGCGGTGGACGCGGTGGCGGTGGTGGCCGTGGCGGTCGTTACTAAAACCATTGAATTTTTTAGGGGCCAATTCCCCTATATGAACTAATCAAAGCATTTTCCCCCATTCTAACTATAGGTTAGGGTGGGTTTTTTCTTAGTAGGGGTCATTTCAGTTATCAGTTATCAGTAAAGAATGATGTGTTTATCCTTGATAACTGTTTACTGTTCAGGTGTTCACTGAAATGCTCCCTAAATTTGCTTAGCTAACCGCGATAGAATGGACTGTACAGTATGATATCATCCAAGCATGAAAGAACCCGTTTTATATTCCCTTCCTACTAGCGAGAAAGCCAGACAAATTTTAGGAGGAGCTTTACCAGAGTTCTTAAAAAATGGCTATGCTGCGACTACGATGGACAAAATAGCCTCGTCAGCCGGAGTTTCTAAACAAACCCTTTATAGTCACTTTTCTGATAAAGAGCAACTATTTACTACTTTAGTCCAACGGATGGCTTGTGAGAAGTTCCGCTTAGTCTGGTCTCAACCTTTGGCCGGAGAACCCCAGATAGTGTTAACTCAATTAGCTGAACGTATTCTTAAACAAGTCAATGATACTGAACATTTGTGTTTTGTTAGACTAATTATTGCTGAATCAGATAATCATCCTGAATTATCTCAATTATTTTTACGAAACTTTGCTCAACCTGCTAATAATATTTTGACCAACTATTTAAAAGAACATTCAGAACTTAATATTAGTGATCCTGAAGTGATCGCTAGAATTTTTGTCGGGACACTTATTCATCATTTATTAACTCAAGAAATGCTACATGGACAAGAAATTATGCCCATGTCAGCCGACAGATTAATTAGTAATTTAGTTAGTTTAATTGTGACAAATAAATAAAATTTGATTCTACCGGAGTTGTTATGCTAAATTATCACAAATAATATACTTTAACTCTCAAGAGTTAAGCTATATAAACAAGGGTTGCCTACGCAACCCATAATGGCAGTCCGCGCTCATCGTACTTTGTTTCTATAGGATTAGCCTTTTATTAATTAGGTTCTACGGGACAAGTTATGCTAAACTTTAGCATAACTTGTCCCGTAGAACCATTAATTATTAGTTTAGCATAGTTTGTCCGGTAGAACAGGGCTTTTTATCAATTATTTAATACTAAAAACAAGTAAGCCCGCGAAGGCGGGCTTTGTTTTCTTAGCTGCACCTTTAAAGGTGTCAGCATCTAAATAGCGATACTTTGGGGAATATGAGAAGGGAGCAAATAAACATAAGGAATTTGACCTGCTTCTTCTAGCTTTTTATTGCGTTCTTGAAGTTGTTTTTCGATCTCTTTTAACCGTTGTTTAAAGTCTTTAAAAGCTTGTTTACTGGGGTCAGTTTTAAAAGGATTTCCCAGAGTTAGAAGACTTTTACTCGTATAGGGAGGAAGGATGGTTAAAATCTTAACTAAAACAATTTGCTTGATTGTTTGTTGTCGATCTGGCAACCATTGTAATACTTTTTCTTCAAGCTTGGTAACATCTTCAAGGATAGATTTAAAAGGTTGATAAAGAGCAAAAGGCATATTAGGAACCCAAGCCCCATAATCATATTGCCCAAAATTAACCGCAGCGTGTTGAGAAGTGGCGGTAAAAATCATGTTAGTAACAATGTCAATGAGATCATCTAAGTTATTAAGTTGACCGTCTAATTGTTCTTGTTTGTCAGGTGAAAGTAAGCCTTTAAGACTGCCACCTTGAGGAGAAATTAGTTCATTTTTCCAAGCTTGTAATTGACTATCATTAACTAAACTATTAACATCTTGATAATGATTAGTCAAGACATTAGTAACATAAGTTTTTGTAGCTTCCCAAAGCAACGTTGCATCGTCACGATAATGATAATTAGGTAACTGTGAAACGTCACGAGATTCTAATTGATAAGGGAAGGCTTTTTTATAGAATTCCCAAGGTTCTCCTTGATATTCAATGTGTATTCCTTCCCCTCGATAACCTCTGTTTAAAAGTTCATTAGAGCTAGTATAGCCTAAGGCCCCGGTTGCATCAAAAAATCCTCCTCGTCCTAAAAAGACACTACGAGCCATAAAATTAATGGCTAAAGTATTAAAAAAGTGAGGTTTGAGAAGTTGATAAAGGATATGATCGGGGGATAAAGTTCTGTAACTGCTAACTGCAAAAATTTCAGCCACTAAATGAGTATCAAGTAAATGAGCGATAATTCCTTGATAAGCAATATCTGCAGTTGATACAGCTAATTTAGCGGCTGACCATTGAGGAGATTTCGGTGTAAAAATTGGTGCGCCAATCTCTTGAGTTACTTTAATCGCAATGGGTAACAATTGGTCTTGATCATTGAGATATAATAAACAAAGAGGTGCGTTACTATAACGACCTAATTGATCTTCTAATTCTTCGGTAATAATGCCATCAAACAATTTATAATCTAGGAGATATAATTGATGTTTTTCCCAAGCTGATTCTAAACTAAAATTATCTCCTAAATCTGCTTTAAGTAATTCATTAGTGACAGGAAATTTCCCCTCAATGGATAGATCTTCTGGGTGACACTTTTTAATTAAAACAGGATTAAGTCCTCCTAGTCTTTGACGACCAAATTCTATATCTTGATCCCATTTATCAGCCACAATAGGTTTAGGTAAACAGGCGGGAAACCGAAAAAAGCTCCATAAATCTTCTGGTTTTTCCCATTTATTAGTTTCGGCTAAAATACTCAATAATCCTAAATCAGCTACTCCTTTAAGTTGAGGTTTATTTTTCCAGAAATATGAGATAATATGGAGAATTTGAGCAAACAGTAACCCTAAAAACGTTTTGATGGCAGTGAAATCAAAGATAATGATTTTCCAAGGACTAAACCCTTCTCCTTTAGGAAGACCAATAACATAAGGAGGTGCGCCAGGATACCTTTCTTCTTCACTTATCCATTGATATTTATCTTTGGCTGAATTGTTAACATTACTTGACATATTGATACTCCTTGAAGGTTTAGATGTTGACTACAAGTTTACACTATGAGATTACGTATTTATAATTCATCTGAGTTCGGAGTTCGTCGTGGATGATTTTTTAAACGAGAGAATAAGAGTTGCTAGACTCCTACTTGTGGCGAGTTTTCCACAAATTACTTTATGTCGAACTCAGGTAATTCATAATTCATAATTCATAATTCATAATTCATAATTCATAATTTATAATTCATAATTCATAATTTATAATTCATAATTTAATAGAAAGAAACTGACAGAAATTATTATCCCTGTCAGTCCTTTTCTATTAGTTAAAAAATTGAGTTATCTTCTATCCTAAAGGATGGAATAAAAGATCGGGATAAAAACGATTGAATTCAATCAAGATCCCGGCGGTAAAAGTCAACAACGCCATGATTAAAACAGGCGCAGTAGAAAGAAACTTTGTCAAACCTTCCATGAATAGTTCTCCCAACGGTAATAATGGATCAAACAATGCAAACGGACAGCAAATTAACGAGGGGAAACTGGAATTTCGCTATCTTTAGCAATTAATTTTCCAGAAGTAAATTCGCCAACAGCAGCTAAAGGCCAAGCGAAACCCGTTAACATTTTACTAAGAGCTAAAGGAACATCAATGACGATCTCTTTCATCTCAGCATCTTTGTCATCGCGGATAGCAATTAAATAAGCTCGGCCAACCCAACCGATCCAACCCGCAATATAGAGAAACAGAATACCAGGAATGGTAAAATCCCCAATGTGGCTCAAGTTACCGTCTACAATTAGGTGAGGATAGCCTTCAGGGCCACAAAGAGCTTCTGCATAGCGTTCAGCACGTTTTTTGCCTGAAGTGGCATCATCAGTGGTATTCAAGAAAGTTTTAGACTTTGCTTGAAACGCAGCAGACTCGCTACAGGGGGTTAAATTGGAATATTCTGCCGATGCAGAAGGAGCGAAATTAAACCACAGGGTTGCAATCAGGATTAACGCGAACAGTCGTTTCATAAGAAATATTTCCTTTTGTTACAAAAGACTAAGTTTTTTGTACAAAAGATCAAACAATCTGTTGTACATCCAAGACATCTTACTCTGACAAGTTCATCGAGTAAAGTTGAAATTACAAAAAGTAGTCTTTCGTTTCAAATTATCAGATAATGGCGACAGTATTAGCAATTGAAACAAGTTGTGACGAAACCGCAGTCGCAATTGTAAATAATCGTAATATTTGTAGTAGTGTTGTGACTTCTCAAATCACACTCCATCGCGTTTATGGGGGTGTGGTTCCTGAAATGGCATCCCGTGAGCATTTATTGACTATTAATCCCTGTATTGAGCAAGCTTTCCTCGAATCTAAGCTAAATTGGTCAGATATTGATGGAGTAGCGGCTACGGTGGCCCCTGGGTTGGTGGGGGCCTTAATGATAGGGTCAACGGCGGCTAAAACATTGGCTATTCTCTATGATAAGCCTTTTATTGGGGTTCATCATCTAGAGGGGCATATTTACGCGACTTATCTGAGTGATCCGACCTGGGAACCGCCTTTTTTATGTCTTTTGGTATCGGGGGGTCATACCAGTTTAATTTATGTTAAGAATTGTGGCGTTTATGAGCAATTAGGGTCAACTCGTGATGATGCGGCCGGGGAGGCTTTTGATAAGGTGGCCCGGTTGTTAAATTTAGAGTATCCAGGGGGGCCAATAATTGATCGATTAGCGAAAACGGGGAACCCTAAAAGGTTTATTTTACCGGAGGGTAAAGTGTCGTTACCAGAGGGAGGATATCACCGTTATGATTCGAGTTTTAGTGGCTTAAAAACTGCAGTATTACGATTAGTTGAACAGTTGAAAAAAGAGGGACAAGAACCTTTACCTGTGGCCGATTTAGCGGCTAGTTTTCAGGATACTGTCGCGCGATCGCTGACTAAAAAAACCATTGCTTGTGCTTTGGATTATGGTATCAAAAAAATTGCGATCGGGGGAGGTGTTGCGGCTAATAGTGGATTGAGACAACATTTACAAGAAGCGGCAAAAGAGCATGATTTAATCGTTCATTTTCCTCCGTTAAAGTTGTGTACTGATAATGCAGCAATGATAGGTTGTGCTGCGACGGATCATTTGCAAAGGGGACACATTTCTGCTTTAAGTTTAGGGGTTAGTTCTCGACTGAATATTACGGAGGTTATGAAACTTTATGAAAGCTAATTAATTATGATGCGCTTTATATCATAAAGATATTTGTCATTACTTTGTCACTCGTACAACAAATGGAAAAATGGAAAGACTTAATAATAAGATAAAATTGATTCTTCGTCAAAGTTAAGGAACAACACAGAAATCAGGGTAGAATAGACAAATAAAACCCAAAGTCAGTAACAGTAACCCATTGTGGAGATAACCTTTTTAGGAACCAGTTCCGGTGTACCTACACGCTCACGTAATGTCTCTAGTGTAGCCCTTCGTCTTCCGCAACGGGCCGAAGTATGGCTATTTGACTGTGGAGAAGGAACCCAACATCAATTATTACGTAGCGATGTCAAAGTCTCCCAATTGACTCGTATTTTCATCACCCATATGCACGGCGATCACATTTATGGGTTAATGGGATTATTAGCTAGTTGTGGGTTAGCCGGAAATGCCCAAGATATCGAAATTTATGGGCCGCCAGATTTATCATACTATTTAGAAGCTTGCGCTAAATATTCTCATCTTAAACTTTCCCATCGGGTTCGGGTTTATGGGGTCAGTCCTGGTTTACTGCACGAAGATGAGGAGTTTAAGGTTAGTTGTGGCTTACTGAAACACCGTATCCCTGCTTTTGGGTATCGCATTGTGGAAAAAGACCGTCCTGGGCGTTTTAATGTGGAAAGGGCGAATGCTTTGGGTATTCCTTCTGGCCCTATTTATGGTCAACTGAAACGGGGAGAAACCGTGACGTTACCGGATGGTCGTCGTATTCGGGGAAAAGAGTTATGTGGGGAGACGGAAACGGGACGTAAGGTTATTTATTGTACGGATACGGTATTTTGTGAAGGTGCTGTAGAATTAGCTCAAGATGCAGATGTGTTAATTCATGAGGCGACGTTTGCTCATCAGGATGCTCAATTAGCGTTTGATCGTCTTCATTCTACCTCAACAATGGCGGCGCAAGTGGCTTTAGCTGCGGGTGTTAAACGCTTAATTATGACTCATTTTAGCCCTCGTTATGCCCCAGGAAATAATCTACAATTAGAGGATTTATTAGCAGAAGCAAAAGCTATTTTTCCTAATACTATTATGGCACGGGATTTTATGAATTATGAAGTCCCTAGACGTTTAAATTATGAATTATGAATTATGAATTATGAATTATGAATTATGAATTATGAATTATGAATTATGAATTATGAATTATGAATTATGAATTATGAATTATGAATTATGAATTATGAATTATGAATTATGAATTATGAATTATGAAATCGCTAAATGTTTGCTACTAATAACAGGTGGGTAGGGGCGGGTTTTTTACAGAATTTCTAGATTCTCACAAGTATGTTAGATAAACCCGCCCCTACAGGGTATTTTGTTTATCATTATTTTTTCCATTTCATGGTTATTTTAATTCTACCTATCAATTATCGACGAACAAGAACAGAAGAACGATTGCTATTACTTTAATCAGGACAAATAAATTGACGACGAGGTACTTTTAAATAAACTCCCTGACCACATATTGATAGATCTCTCACTAAAATTGGGCGAGTTTGATGAAGATTATCGGTATAAGTTTGACAATGAGGACAGATAATACCTTCATTTAAAAGTTCTAATGTTAAGAGAAGAAAACCAACATGGTTGTTGATAAGTTAATACGGTAATATTGGGAAGATGTAGAATGGTATCGAGATGAAAATCCATAAATTGACCAGAAAGAAAATGTAGTTATCACTAAATTACCTTAATCTCTAATATTCCCTAAATAACGCCCTTTCGCAATGACAGAAAAAACAGAATCTAACTAATCATCTCAATATCAACATCAAGAGAGGCCGCAATTAACTTAATAATTTGTTCTGAAACTGTTTGATTATTGCTTTCAACTTCTGCTAATTCGTCAGTAGAAATTATTCCTACTATTTCTGCTAATTGTTGTTGACTTAACCCCCGATACTCTCGTAAAACCTTGATAGAATTTTCGCCTTTAATCGTCATTCTATAAACAACTTCTGAGGGAAAAAATTCTTCTTGATGTGCTTTTACTTCATCATAAAGTTTTATATCAGAAAGCATTTCTGAATCCTCTAAAAGCTTTTCATACATTTCGTAAGGAATAATAACATGGGGTTTACCTTCTTTTTGAATGATCTCAATGTTCATGAGTAAATTTTTCCTCTTGTACCAATTTCTAATACCAGAATCTTCAATTTTTCGCCATCAATTTCATAAATAATGCGCCAATCTCCTACTCTTAGTCTATATCCTGGCCGGCCAATTAGTTTTTTAACATTGTTATGCTTACCGTAAGGATTAGATGCTATTTCTTGTAGTTTTTCTGCAATGCGCTGACTCCAATTAATAGGTAAATTTCGTAACCGTTTAATTGCTGTTTTGCTAAATTCAATATCATACATAAACTAATGTAGCAAATATAAATTAGTTTACCACCATACATCAACCTTGAACCTGGCTAAATCCCTAGAATTCCCTCCTCTAAATTATACCCAAATATTTACAGATGAATGGTATTAAGCCCCTAAAAATGGTTGTCCGGCGCATCAGTCTGATTTTGTATTATACTGAATATAAAACTAACAAAATCGTTACAGATGACTAATTATGATAGCGATTTAACGATCTGGGCAAAAGATACTGCTCAACTATTGCGAGAACGTCGTTGGGATGCCATAGATTGGGATCATCTCATTGAGGAGGTTGAAGATTTGGGCAAAAGTGAACGAAGCGCGATCGCCTCTCAAATGGAACGAATCATGGTGCATTTGCTTAAGTGGCAATATCAGCCTCAACGCCACTCTGATAGTTGGTTAGACTCTATTAATGATGGACGTTCCCAAATTCGCCGTAAGCTTGAGGATAGTCCTAGTTTGCAGAGTTATCCCCAAAAAATTCTGGAAAAGGAATATATCAGAGCGCGTCGAGAGGCAGCCCGACAAACTCGCTTAGATATCGGCATTTTTCCTGAGTTATGTCCCTATATTATTGAACAAGTAATTGACGATTGGTTGCCTGATGATGAGCGTTAATATAGATTCTTCTGAGGTTAGTATCAAATCTGGCGGGCTTAATATTAATGTTATACCATCATATTAAGATGATCAAACTGTAAACAAATTTCCCGTAATCTTGCAACATTTTTCGCTCTAGTTTCAGCATCAGGAATGTTTTTGTCAGTATTCATGATAAATTATCAGTAAAAGCTACAGAATAATCTCAATTTTCAATTTTTGACCTCAGAATTTATTAACTCCGGTTTAAGAATAGTAAAATGGAAATCTTTACGGAATTTACTCTTAATAAATTTTCGTTGTAGTTGTTCCCATTCTTGCCAATTTTTATAACGATTTGCTCCTATCTTATTCGATAAATTAGGCATAGTTTGAGTAATATCTTCCTTAAATACTTCAGCCAGAAAATTCACTAAAACAAAACTATCTTGAATCTCTCCTAAGACAGTTTGTATCATTTTAACATCTTCTAAATATTGCTGATAACTGTCTCCGTAAAACTGAGTAAATAGTTCCATATTATAACGACATCTTTTAGCTTCCTTGCGTAAATTATGTAATATTAAATCTTCATTATCTAAAAGGGTTTCTACTTCTTTTTGGGATAAACCATCAGGAAAGTATGTCTCACCTTGACTAAATTTTACCCCTATTAACCACCCTGGATGCACTAATAATCGACTCACTTCAGGCAAAAGAAGATCAGGCAAAACAGTCTCAATTGAAATTTCAGAAATAGGTTGATATTGAGGCTCATTTAACCAGTCAGTAAACGATTGTTTTAAATCTAAATACTTCTCAGAAATTAACAGTTCTTTGACTTTTTTAAACGTTTTTTTTCGTTGTTTATCTAAATCATTGATAACTTCTTGTAAATGCTTTTGCTCATCTTTAGGCAAATTTGGTTGATATTGATTTTTTAGGGAATCTCCTAAAACATCCAGATCACGCAATTCACCTAATATTTTAGCTACCTTACCCACTCTTTTTTCTTGAGCATATTTAGGTAAATTTAAAGCCGGTAAAAAGCCAACAATGGTACTTCTTAAACGTCGCATCCCAACCCGCATTTGATGTAATTCTTCGGGATCTTTATCTACGATAACTTCAATTTCATGCTTAATAATTTTATCAAAATGTTTAGCAATTCCTAAATAAGCCCAATCTCCAAAAGTTTGCGGTTCATGGTCTAAATGATGTTTCATCTTTTTCCTTGTTCTTTACTTCTATATTTTAAAGTGATTCATAGTTAAAAGTACATAACTGTTTAAAAAACTTAATTAAATGTCATTAATTTCAGCAATGATGTCTAAGATCTTTTGATGAATTACCCCATTAGTTGCTAAAATTCCCCGGTTATTACTTAATTTAGATCCCACAGAAAAATCTAAGAATTTACCATCTAAATCTGTCACCTTTCCTCCAGCTTCTTCTACTATAATTACCCCCGGTCCATGATCCCAAATATTCTCTTTTTTTGTTATAAATTGAGGCACAGGAACCCTCGTATAAATATCAGCGTCACCTCTTGCTAAAGCCCCATATTTTGCCAAAGAATCCATTTGTTTTGCCGGACGAACTAACCCTAATTTACGATCTAATTTAACTTGTTGAGTGCGATCACTATGACCTGATTCTACGCTCTCAATACGACATAATTGCTGTACATCATCCCAAGAATTAATCCGTATTTGTTGAAGTTTTCCACCCTCTAAAGGCATTTCCCAGGCCCCTTGACCTTCCATTGCAAAAAAAATCACCCCTTTGCTATTCCCTTCCCTAGGAAACACTGGACAAGCGAGGATACCTAATCTAACCTTACCCTGTTCTATCAAAGCAAGGGCGATCGCATATTGATCCCCACGAATAAAGCCTTTTGTGCCATCAATTGGGTCTAAAGTCCAGTATCTCGGCGCAATTTGACCATTTCCCCAATTAATCCAGTCAATAATATCTGATTCGGTCGCATCTGGTCTAATCTGTTGTACTTGATGGGTGATTAGTCCTAAAATGGGCGATAATTCTGGTTTTTGCAAGATAGAAGCATCTTCTTCACCAATAACGGGATCATTGGGGAATTCTTGGGCTAAAGCTTGACAAATAATCGCTTGGGCCCCAAAATCAGCTACAGTGACAGGACTGGTATCTGCTTTGGCTAAAGTTTGGGCCGCCTTGGTTTCTTGGACTTGTTGACATAATTTGGCAGCAGTGGTGACGGCCGCGATCGCTACTTCTATTTCTTGATTTTTAAGCATCTTTCTCTTGATTTTTATCTATTTATTCTTAACTCTTTAGATGACTTTAACATTAATAACTACTTAATCTATTATATAATATTATAATTGAGCAAAAGGTAATATAGCAATGAATAAAATTAATCATTAGTGATAGAATTTTCTATCTTAGGTTAATTCTATTCAATTTAGTGAGCTACATCTCGATTTTTTTAGAGTCCTGAAAACGAGAAAACTCTGTGTCTCACTAATATGACAACTGCGATATAATAATAGAGAGTGTATCAGAAAGTAAATTAATCACAAAATACTATGAGTCATCAAAATCCTCAAGATTGGGAACAACGTATCAAAGATTTAGAAGCGGAAATCAATGGAGAAACAGAACCGATTCCTGTCCGTCCTTTTAATCCTAATGAAGAAGCACAGAGTGTTTTTATTAAAGTACGAAAATGGTATCAAAGGTTAGCAACTCCTGCTAAAGTTGGGGTAGCTATTATTGGGGTTGTCCTTAGTTTATCTGTGTTAAATGGTATTTTACGCCTCGTCTCCTCGTTAATCACTATTGGAATTTTAGGGGTAGTTCTGTATGGAGTATACAAGGCATTCTTAGCAAATAAATCTTATAAATGAGGTGAGATTTAAAATTGATTATCAGTCAATATAATTATCTTTACTAATCTAGCTTAATCGGATGTTAAAACAATCTCTTGAGACTGCAAATAAGACCTATGATGTTATTCTTTAGTTCCTCTTAAAAAAATGATGGAACTAACAAAAGAAAGTTGATTAAACAATAGAATTGACTTTTTGAATTATTCCAATGAGAAAAACACCTGGGAGTCTTTCCGTGTTTCGACCCCAAGTGCTTTTCTACAAAATTTTCTCACACCACACACACAAAACCGATTTGCATCGATTTAAAACAACCATAAAGCCTCTATTTTAGTAATTCAAGGGAAACAGGACACTTTAATAATTGTCACCCTCTTAGTGATAGTTTAACCCAAGACTTCAATAAAAAACCCCGTCCGAAGACAGGGAAGTAACAAGAGAAAAAGGTTGGGAATGGTTTAAATAAGGTTAATTGAAGTGTAGAATTAACGTCCTAATTGTTGACCATAAACCACTAAACCAGCACTAACAACCTGTCCATAAGTATTGAGGCGGTTTTGTTGTCCAGTACGGGTGGGAGCGAGAAATGTGTCGGTTAAACCCATGGTCGCAAACATGACGGTAGCAGCGAGAATAATGTAGTTGCGGACGATGGTGGTGTTGTCGGTGGTGGTAGACATTTTCGTGACCTCTTTTTTTCTTGTTACCTTTACTATATTGGGTCTGATGAGGTGATGTCAGTCCCAAAACTCATGTATATTCAGAGGTTTTGCGGTTCTCTTTATCACTTAGAAGTGGAATTAAGTAGAACTTTTTTCCATGCTTTGATAGAAATGTGAAAATCAGGGCATAATGGTATTAAGCTAAGACGCATTTAAACTGTATATTGGCAGATTAAGAAACAAACTATCAAACCATCACCCCACCACCCCATCACCCCATCACTCGAATAGGACTAATTTAGATGCGTAACAGCTTATGCCCCTACAAAATTAAAAAACCCTTAAGCAGCAACGCCAGGGTTTTAATAGTTCCCAGAGAATTTGTAATCCAGTTGTCAACCTTCAAGTCCGAGTCCTTGGAAAGAATAGGGGGAGGTTCTTGGTTTAAAAGCTCCTCCCCGTAACGCTTGAACAGGTGCCAGACTCAAATGACTAGCCACTGCTTTCATTTGTTCCAAACCTTCCAAGTAGGTGATCGTAAATAAACTAATGTTTGTAGTAGGCTCCCTTGACGGGCTTGAAAGCTTTGTATAAGAAGGACTAAAGCCCTCATTACAAACTTTTCTATTCTGACTTTAATTATGACCACCTACTTAAGCTGTCACGCATTTAATTGACCTGTTGTGACTGCATGGGAGCGCCGGAGCAAAGGGAGCGGGGATTTTAACGTCTGTACCAAAGTTCAAAATAAGCGGTTTAAATGCACAACAGCTTACCGCTATTTATAAAAATCAATAAAACTTTACAGCTTATCTAGGAATTTCCTCCAGTATAATAGTAATAAAATTAGTTGCCTCAGCAATGAATTTTTATCATTAAGATTTGGGAAAAATATCATGACACCAGAGAAAGTTGGGGTTTTAGTAGTTCACGGAATTGGTGAACAGCGAAAATTTGAAACAGTAGAAGAAATTGTCAGGGATATGGCCACCGCTTTAAAAGCAGAGTTAAAACCAGATAAAATGCCAAAATTCAAAGTCAGAATTATGGTTAATGAACAGAATACAGGCAGTTATGGTGCTAGTCAACAAACCTGGCAAGCTGATGATCAAGAACCGGTTATTATTGAAGTTAAAGATGCTCAAAATAAGGTAACACAGTTAGCATTTAGTGAGGTTTGGTGGGCTGATCTTGGTGAACCGACAAGTCTACAAACTCAACTAAGTTTTTGGGGATGGGGTCTATCTTTATGGTCAAGAAAACAATATACTGACCCTAATTTTGCGACAAGCGATCGCGTGATTCCTCCCCAATATAGTAATGGAAAAATACCTAAAATGGACTTGAAGGGCCGCTTAAGATTTTTCTGGGTATCTTTAGTCATTTTATTAGTCCTTCCTGTGCTTTCCTTTTTAAGTGTTATTTTACGTAAAGTATTAGGATTTGATTTACGTCCTGATATTTTAGCTCAATATTTAGGGGATATTAAAATGTATCAAGAAGGAAAAATAAAAGGAAAAGGGCCATTAGTTGATCTAGGTCAACCTCCTCGTATTTCCGTTCGACGACGGATGATTAAAGAGTTAGTTCAAATGAGTTTGAGAGATTATGATCGTTGGTATGTTTTATCCCATAGTTTAGGAACTATCGTTGCTTTTAATGGTTTGATGGAAACTGAGGAAACATTAGCTAATTATTTGAATAAAAATTTCTGGGACAAATGGCAAAATTTTAGTAAAAAAAAAGCAACTAAACCTCTGACACCTGAAGAAGAAAAAAATATGTTTCCTTTTCGTCCTGCGTGGTTAAATAATGATGATGTTGTTGCACGTTCAGACTTATTTGCAAAACTTCAAGGGTTTGTTACTTATGGTTCTCCCTTAAGTAAATTTGGAGTGGTTTGGCCCGCTATTGTTCCTATCAATAGAGATAACTCTGTTTTTAATGCCAAATTTCAATGGTTGAATGTTTATGATCCGACAGATCCAGTTGCGGGTCCAACGACTTTATTTAACTTTAAAACCACCGGAGACAAACAACAACCACAAGATATTGCTTATAAAGCAGAAGCAATTCATCTTCTTAGTCATGTGGAATATTTGAATTATAATCCTAGTCGAAAAACTCCCTTAGTCAAGCAATTAGGTTACTGGTTATTATATGGAGAATCCTTTCAACGCGCACCTGAATCTTGGGGATGGCCAACCAACCCGATGGTTCAAGTTTATAACAAAATTCGCATCTTAATTTGGTTGGTTGCTTCTGTCTGTCTTTCCTGGATTTTGGGTTTCTTTGTTCGTTTTGCTTTACCGGACTATTTAGAAGCAATAGTAAATCAAATTCCTTATCTGGATTTATCTAATCCCTTCACTTATATTGGGTTAGATGTGATTATTGTTGCCATCATTGGTATCATTATGCGAAGTTTAAAGATTACCTCAAATTAAGTTGATAATTAATGCGATCCCTTTCTCATTCTTTGGCGATCGCATCTAATAATTTAGCAAAATTTAATAGTTCTTTTTTAACCGAAAATTGGGGTACAAACCCCGTCCTAAGCGCGATAAGGTCGGACTGCTTCTTATGGAGATGTTGTCAATTTAACTAATCCTGTGTTAGTATTTGATACAGAGCATTGAGCTAATCTAGTCTAATGGTTCAACACCCCAGTAATTAGGATTTAGGGTAAAATCACAATTTCCCCTGTCATTCCCGCTTTAGCATGGCCAGCAATTGAACAATAAAGTTCATAAGTTCCTGGTTTCATGGGAACTAAAACCCATTGTGCTTTTGCCCCTGGTTTTAATTCTAATTCATGAATTGCACCTTTAATTTCTACGTTCCCCGCTTCTACTTTTTGCGTCCAACTAACATCAGCAAAATCTTTAGCAGTGAAATAATGTTTAATAGGACTTGGATTATCTAATACGAGTCTATAAGGTTTACCCGTAATCAATTCTAAATGATTCGGAACAAATTTTAATTCCCCTGAAACAGTACCCATACTAACATGAATTTCTGTCATAGTACCAGCCGCTAAAACAGGAGAAACACTCAATATTGCCCAACCAATAAACATACTTAAGAAAAAGGCTAATAAGTATCGAAAAAAGCGAGAAGTTAACATGATTGATTTACCTATTTTAAATATTTTTCTAACAAAATAGCTAAATTTTCCTTAATCTCAGGGCTAATTTTATCCAATGGGGTAAGAATAGCATATTTTAAGGCATAATGAGCCTCAGAAATTGGGGGATTTTGACTTAATTGTTTAACCGTTTCTAAAATGACTTTTTGAGCATTAATAGCATTACGATGTAAGTTATCAATAATCATCTCTACAGTAACATGATCATGATCTCGATGCCAACAATCATAATCAGTAACTAATCCTAACGTAGCATAAGCAATTTCGGCTTCTCTGGCTAATTTTGCCTCTGGCAAATTAGTCATTCCAATAATAGAAGCATCCCAACTGCGATACAAATTTGATTCAGCAATGGTAGAAAAAGCGGGCCCTTCCATACAGACATAAGTCCCG
The DNA here is from genome assembly GCF_003864295.1 of Aphanothece sacrum FPU1. Taxonomy (NCBI): domain Bacteria; kingdom Bacillati; phylum Cyanobacteriota; class Cyanophyceae; order Chroococcales; family Aphanothecaceae; genus Aphanothece; species Aphanothece sacrum. The sequence goes on from NZ_BDQK01000007.1 coordinate 116,300, forward strand.
CCTCGGTGTAAATTAATATCAGGTAAAGCTAAACTCTGTACTGCATCCCCTAAAATAGCGGCTAATTTATTACAAACGGGATGTCCAAAACCAATATGTGCCACAATTCCTGATCCAAAAAAAGTAGATATTCTCTGACTAGTACGATCAATAAATTGATCAGGAATTACCATATCTAACGGTTTAATTTCCCCTTTCAAAGAACCCACAGCCGAAGCAGAAATAATATATTCTACCCCTAATTGTTTCATACCGTAGATATTAGCACGAAAGGGTAATTCTGAGGGGATTAAATGATGATTGCGTCCATGACGAGCCAAAAAAGCCACGGGAGTCCCTTCTAATGTTCCTACAATATAAGCATCAGAAGGGCGACCGAAAGGAGTATCTATTTGTATTTCTTGCCGATCTTTAAGGGCATCCATTTGGTATAAACCACTACCGCCAATGATGCCAATTTTTGCTTGAGTCATGATGGATTTTAATAGGGAATAGGACAGTTAAAATATTTAGATTATTTTGAGATTTTAGGAGCAATTACGAGTTAGGCAGTTAGGCTATTTACTGACTGAAAATACTGTTGAAAATATTGTTGATACAATAAACAACCAAATGTTATTTTAGTGCCTTGGAGATTGATCAATCCTAAACTTTGTAACTTAATTGATTGAACTACATCTAACTTAAGAGGTTCTTGACCTAACATAACTTTAGCTAAGGCTTCGACAAGTCTAGGATCTTGTTCTACATACCGTAGCTGTCGTTGTAAATGCTCCTGATAAATATGTTGAGGTGATAAGGGAGAAGTCGTTAATAATTGGTCTAGAGTAACATCTGCTCGGTAAATATGATATAAAGCGAGCCTTAATAAATAAGGATTTCCCCCTACTAAATCCATCAGTTTTGTTACTTCTTCCAATGACCAATTTAATTGATAACGCTTGGCTAAATCTTGCACCTGTTCGGGGCTTAACATCGGTAATTCAATAGGCAAACCTACATTAAAAGGAGATTGATTCATATTTAAAGGGATATAAACCTCAGAGGAATGAACCACTACTAAGCGTAATTTTTGCCAAAGTTCTCGATTTTTTCCTTCTTCGTGCCAAGCTCGTAACAGGGCAAAAAAGTCATCAGCTAGATCTGGATACCGAAATAAACGATCAACATCATCTAATCCTAAGACTAACGGTTGTTTGAGATTGGCTAAAATGTATTCCTCAAAATAGAATTTACAACTCATTTTACTGCCAAAAATAGTATCCCAATAATCACTCACTCGATTAGGTAATTGTAAGGCTAAACTGACGTTGGCACAAAACCACTGGAGAAATTTATCAAGATCTTGAAATAAATCTTTATCCGCTAATTGTAAGTTCAAATAAACCCCATGACAGCCATTCTTAATACCATGATTGATAATTCTGATCATTAAAGAGCTTTTACCCATACGTCGAGGGGCTTTTAAGCGAATTAAAGACCCAGGTTGTAAAATCGTTTTGTAACAGTTTGATTCAATCGGCGATCGCTCGATATAAAAGTCTGACTTAAGGGGAACTTGTCCTTTGGGTAATTCTGGCTCTGAAATCAATCTCTTGTCAACCCTTGGGGTTCTGGGGGGCAATTCTGGCTTATAAAAATCCAGGGGTTCTAAGATTAAATCAAAGGAGCTAAAACAAAGTTTTAAGGTTCTTTTATCAACCCCTACTTCACAAGCAAATATTTTCATTACGGTATCAACTGAGAGGTTCATCCGTTCGCTTAAGGCTTCCAGGGTAAAGCGATTACCTCTATTTTCTTTATATTCTGCTTCTTCTTTAGCTTCTTCGAGACGTTCTAATCCCATAGAAGTTAGGATTACTCCCCGTATGCGTTCTTTTACTTCTAAGTTCGTCCGGGTCATAACTACCATAATATCTCCTCTGAGACTAGATAACAACAGTCTATATCGGGAACTTCAGTGTTTTGAGACCAAATTCCGTAAATGTCTAAATTGACTAGGTATTTCTTCTGCTACATAAAACTTATACAAGGTGGTATACTTGGTAGATCATATCTTCTGGTAATAACACTTAAGTTAGTAACTTAACTTCCAAAACTTAGGTTGTGCTGTTACCAATGTTACGACAAAATGAGTGTCAAAGACAAGAGGTGACTATAAATGAGTAAAACTACACAAGATTTATACAAAATTTGGTACAAACGTCTGAGAGAAGAATTGCCAGAACAAGTAGATGAAAAACGCCGAGGAATTTTGCAATGGTTACTAAATGGGGAAATTTCCTCAGATGAACAATTAGAATACCGCTACCGAATTTTACGGCAACGATACTTAACAGTAGATTCTCGTCAAGGTTATCGTTTGTTGATAACTCGTTTAGCTTGCCTGATGATTAGTTTGTCTAGTGTTCGCACTTGGATGGAACATTCTGGTCTTTCTGACCAAGATCTGCTCCGTTTGCTCCAAAAAGTAATTCAGAAACTTGTCGATCAAGATCCTCATTGGCAAAAACAAGTGAAGCAAATGGCTAAATTGACTCAAGATGGTCATTTACGACAAGCTTTTGTCTTAGCTTCTTTGGAATTATACTCTCTACATTCTGTCAATGGTCAACCCTGGTTATTTTATCTTTTACGTCAGTCTTTTCGCCATCAACTCGAAACCCCTATTGTTCAACACAACAGGGAGTATGCTTCCTCAGAATTAATTAAATTGACAACATCTCTATAAAAAACAGTGCGACCCTACCTAAAGGACGAGACTTGTACCCAAATTTTTAGGAAGGAAATCTTAAATACCCTTATCGGGCTTTAAGAAGCCCACGCTGTACCTGTACTCAGGTCAGCGTTGGGAGTATGTCACTCAAATTACAATATCTGAGACAAAAACCTTTGTGAACGTTCTTCTTTAGGATTATTAAAAAATTGATCGGGATGTGCAATTTCTATAATTTTTCCCCCATCCATAAAGACTACCCGATCAGCCACTTCACGAGCAAATCCTACTTCATGGGTGACACATACCATTGTCATTCCCGACTCGGCTAAACTTTTCATTGTATCTAATACTTCTTTAATCATTTCTGGATCTAGGGCAGATGTCGGTTCGTCAAACAGCATGATTTTTGGCTGCATCGCTAACGCACGGGCGATCGCCACCCGTTGCTGTTGTCCTCCTGATAACTGGGCTGGATATTTGTGTGCTTGTTCGAGAATACCAACTTTTTCTAATAATTGCATGGCGATCGCTTCAGCTTTTTCTTTTTTCCAATGTCTGACCCAAATAGGAGCTAAAGTTACGTTATTAAGCACGCTTAAATGAGGAAATAGGTTAAATTGTTGAAAGACCATGCCCACTTCTCGACGGATTGTCTCAATATTTTTTAAGTCATGAGATAATTTAATTCCATCAATGATAATATTGCCTTTTTGATAGGGTTCTAAGGCGTTAAATGTACGAATAAAGGTAGATTTTCCTGAACCTGATGGCCCCATAATAACCACAACTTCCCCTAGTGTTACCTGTAAACTAACACCCCGCAAGACATGAAAATCATTGTCATACCATTTTTCTACATTTTCAGCCGTGATCATCAGGGTATCTGAAGGCAAGGCATTAGAATATTCGCTTAAAGATTGAGTCATGGGTTTAACTTAGTCTTTTTAGTTATCTACTGCGTTTTATTCTACCGATTAAAAGACCTCTGTAACTTATGGGTCTTTTATTATTTACTTTAAAAAACGATTTCGTCTCGTAATCGCGCAAATAACCCTCGATTAGCTAATATCAGTAGAGGGAAAAGTTTTTGTCTAATAGCGATCGCTATTAGACAAGCATTACAGGGGTTTTTGGGTAATGTAACATTATTTAAGCAAACACTCACTAAAAGCCATAAGTTTGAGACAATCAAGAACAGCCTAAAACCGTGTCATCATCACGTCTAATTCAACACATAAAGGAGAACTCTATGAAACTCGCTTACTGGATGTATGCTGGCCCTGCACATATTGGAACCCTACGCATTGCTAGTTCCTTCAAAAACGTTCATGCGATTATGCACGCACCTCTTGGCGATGATTATTTTAACGTAATGCGGTCAATGTTGGAACGGGAAAGAAATTTTACCCCTGTTACTGCAAGTATTGTTGACCGTAACGTTTTAGCGCGGGGTTCTCAAGAGAAAGTTGTGGATAATATTGTTCGTAAAGATGGGGAAGAAAACCCTGATTTAATTGTCTTAACTCCCACTTGTACCTCTAGTATTTTACAAGAAGATTTAGCTAATTTTGTAGATCGCGCTCAAATGGATGCTAAAGGGGATGTCATGTTAGCTGATGTTAATCATTATCGTTTTAATGAGTTACAAGCTGCCGACCGAACTTTACATCAAATTGTTAAATTTTACCTGGAAAAAGCTCGCAAAAAAGGAGAGTTACCAGAAGGAAAAACGGAGAAACCTTCTGTTAATATTATCGGCATTTCTACCCTTGGTTTCCATAATCAACATGATTGTACCGAGTTGAAACGGTTAATGCAAGATTTGGGAATTGAAGTTAATGAAGTGATTCCTGAAGGGGCCTCAGTTCACAATTTAAAGAACTTACCCAAAGCTTGGTTTAATTTAACTCCTTATCGGGAATTAGGATTAATGTCAGCCCAATATTTACAAGAAGAATTTGGGATGCCTTATGTTGATATTACCCCTATGGGAGTGGTAGAAACTGCTCGTTGTATTCGTAAGATTCAACAGGTAATTAATGCTCAAGGTTCTAATGTTGATTACGAAGATTATATCAACAATCAGACCTTATATGTGTCTCAAGCAGCTTGGTTTTCTCGGTCTATTGACTGTCAGAATTTAACGGGTAAAAAAGCGGTAGTTTTTGGGGATAATACCCATGCTGCTGCTATGACTAAAATTCTGGCACGGGAGATGGGTATTCATGTAGTTTTAGCGGGAACTTATTGTAAATATGATGCAGATTGGTTTAAGGAACAAGTTAGTGAATATTGCGATGAAGTGTTAATTAGTGATGATAATGGGGCGATTGGTGACGCGATCGCACGCATTGAACCTTCTGCTATTTTTGGCACACAAATGGAACGTCATGTAGGTAAACGTTTAGATATTCCTTGTGGGGTTATTGCTGCACCGATTCATATTCAAAATTTTCCCATTGGTTATAAACCTTTTTGTGGATATGAAGGGACAAATCAGATTGCAGATTTAGTGTATAATTCCTTTACTTTAGGGATGGAAGATCATCTCTTAGAAATCTTTGGAGGACATGATACTAAAGAGGTAATTACTAAGGGAATTTCGGCTGATTCTGATTTGAGTTGGAACAAAGAAGCACAAGCAGAATTGAATAAAATTCCTGGTTTTGTGCGAGGTAAAGTGAAGCGAAATACTGAAAAATTTGCCCGTGAACGAGGTTTTTCTCAGATTACACTTGAAGTAATGTATGCAGCGAAAGAAGCAGTCGGTGCTTAATTAATGTAGGGTGGGCAATGCCCACCTGTTTAAGTTTATAATGACAATGATCTTAAGTTGATGCAAATGCCATCTAATTTAGTTATTCACGAGGCAAAACTGACCAAATATTTACTTGTTTATCAACCGAAAGATGATAAACAAGTAAATATTTAGCAGAATATGGCTATACATTGGGTAATTGGCAAATTCTTAAACAGGCTATAATCAAAGCAGTAGCAGGAAAGCACATCTATGAAATTATTCAGACAGACTGGGGACAAAGGTTTAAAGTCAGAAGTCAATGGTATAGCATTAATGGCAAATTGATTAAAGTAATTACTGTTTGGCAACAAGATGAAGGAGCAGATATAATAAAATTTATTACCTTATATCCCGATAAATTACAGGAAAATTAGTTATGGAAAATGTTAAGTTATTTCAATGGGTAGAGTTAAAACAAGATGTTCCTGATAGTCCAGTAAAAAAAGGCGATCGCGGGGTTGTTTTAGATTATTTAAAGCCCACTAAAAGACAATCGGAACCTGGCTATAATTTAGAAGTGTTTAAAGACGGAGAAACTTTAGATGTTGTTTCTGTTCCTATATCTTGGGTAATACCTTTATCTAAAGTATGGGGAGAAAATATAATTGATTTTACTGTAGCATAATCTGATAAATGAGAGAAAATTAATGTTATTGCGAATCAAAAAAGCAGGGGCGGGTTTACAATAGCCTAGACTGATGAAAGAGGGATATTATGTAGTGTATTTGCGTAAATCCTGGGAGGGAGTGGGAGTCTTCCACAAAAAAAACATGACGAAAATCTGGAATCTATGGTTTTGGTATTTGAGTTCACATCTGTTGATTTTGTTGACCTTGGAGAATTTAGTCATTTTCTCTATGGATAAGATATTAGCTCAAAACCCTAATCCAACTAGACCCCAGGAACAGTCCATCCCTTTTATCCTTCCCCCTAAACTGCCTCAACCCATCCGTGTCCCACAGCCTTCGCTCCCTACACCCCTTGATATTCCTCCACTGACTATTCCCTCTCCTCAAGAAATCCCCGGAGTTCCTGGAAACATCACCGTTTTCCGCTTTGAGTTTGAAGGTAACACCGCCTTTAGCGATGAGGAATTAAGTTCAGTTACTGCACCATTTACCAATAAACCTATCGCTTTTGCCCAACTGCTTCAAGCTGAGGCAGCTATAACTCAACTGTATACTAATGCAGGCTATATCAATTCTGGTGCTATTATTCGGGCCGGACAAGTCTTTTCCCCCAAGGGTGCAGTCGTCAAAATTCAGATTATTGAAGGGGGAGTTGAAGAAATCCAAGTGACGATGAAGGGACGATTGAATTCTGATTATGTGCGGAGTCGGTTGGCCATTGCCACGACCAAACCCCTTAATCAATACCGCCTGTTAGAAGCCCTACAATTATTACAGCTTAATCCTCTAATTAAGACAATATCGGCAGATTTATCAGCAGGAACTCGCCCTGAATTAAGTATCTTGTCCGTGAGAGTCAAAGAAGCAGATTCCTTCAATATTAGTCTATCTGGTGATAATGGCCGTGTACCAAGTATTGGGAGTGTGGAACGCAGAACCCGTCTCAACCAAGGGAATTTATTGGGTTTTGGAGATAGCTTAAGTGTGGAATATGCCAATACTGATGGCAGTAACGCGGTCTATGTTGACTATACCTTTCCCGTTAATCCCTACAATGGCACAATAAAACTAACTGGTCGAACCACTGGCACTGAGGTCATCGAAGAACCCTTTAACGTCTTGGATATTGAGGGAGACTCCGTTTATGTTGATTTTAGTTTTCGCCAACCTATCATTGAAACCCCAACCCAAGAATTGGCTTTAGGAGTTACCGTTTC
>NZ_BDQK01000008.1 GCF_003864295.1 Aphanothece sacrum FPU1
CGAGAAATCACCAAAAGTCAGGCTTATGGGTTGATTCAACTGGCTAATAGTGCCGATACTTTGTTAGCTGAGGGACAATTAAATCCAAATTCGATCAATAATTTTAGCAAACGGGCCTTTGTCGAAACCGCTAAATCTGCCCCAGAAGTTCAACAATTAGTTAGTGAAGCTGCTCAAAAAGGCGATCGCATTACCCGAAGAGAGGTTAAGCAACTATCGGATGAGTGGACAGCCATGAGTTCGGATTTATTGCCTCCTGAAGTTAAGGAAAAGGCAGAAGAAGGTGTATTACCGTCTCGTCATTTGGCCCCTTTGGTCAAAGAAATGGAGAAATTGCCCGATAGTCACATTAAAAGTCTTCAAAAAGAAGTGGCAGAAAATCCTGATGTGGATACAGTCAAGATAGTCACGTCTCAAGCGCGAAGCTTGGCCAAATATTTGGATGCTGCGGCCCAAGTTCAAACCCTGAAAAAAACGCCTCTTGATTTAGAAATGGCCTTAGAGGAAGCGTTAAGATTAGATTGTTTGAGTACGGCCGCGGATTTAGTCAAACAAGCCACCCAATTAGAGCAAACGGTGGGTAAACTATATACTACTTGGAAAAGGTTGGGCAGTTTAGCCGATCGCTTATATGTGGATACGGGGGCCAGTAGTCCTCATTTGCGATCGATGTTAAGTTCTCTTGAGTCTCTTAGTGGAGAGGTTATTGAGGTGCGGTTAGATGAAGCAGGGGAACGTACTGTCCGTTTACGGATGATGACTGAGGAACAATAATTGATAATTAATAATTGATGATTGATAATTGATAACTGAAATGACCCTCACGATTAAACACTTGACCCTTGATGAATATCTAAACTATAACGATGGAACTGATACTAACTATGAACTCGTCAATGGAGAACTGGTTCCAATGACCCTTGGTATGGGACAACATGGTGAAATTGCCGATTTTATTAACAGTTGTTTTCGTCATGAAATTAAACGTTTGGGTCAACCTTGGGTATCTAAACAAATGGTTATTGGTATTCAATCTCCTCGTGGTTCTCGATGGGATACGGTTCGCATTCCTGATGTTGTTGTCTTATCTATTTCACAGTGGCGACAACTGCAAAACCGCGAAGCTATTATTGCCTTAAACGAACCTCCTCCACTCCTTGTTGTGGAAATCGTCTCTCAATCGACTCAAGGTGTAGATTATCGAGCTAAACGGTCTGAATATAGCGTTTTAGACATTCCTGAGTATTGGATCATTGACCCTCTCAAAGCCAAAGTCACTGTTCTTACTCTTACTGAAGGTTTCTACGATGAGATTCAATTCACCTCAGAAGATATAGTACGATCTCCGACTTTTCCTGAATTCAACCACAATGTCGCCCAAATTTTAAACGGTGATCTTTGATAATTGATTCACTAACTGTTATTGCAATGCTCAAATTCAGGGAAAATTGGCAAAGATCAGCATTGATTTTGGATATGAGTTACCGATTCTTTGTACACCCTATGAACTTCTAGGAGGTTGATTCTGTTTCATGATGAGATCGTCCAAGAGATCCACAGAATTCGTGAAGAGTACTCTAGGTCATTCAATCATGACTTAAAAGCCATCTTTGTTGATTTGCAAAAGGAGCAAGCCGAAAGCGGCAGAGAAGTTGTAACCTTGTCTCGAAAACACGGTCTAACAAAACGTTGGAGCGGACGACCGAAAGATATTGGTGGTGATACAAGGGATACTAGCCGCCGCTCAATTTAGCCGTTATCACAAAAAATCCCTAATAGACTGATAAGTATCTTCTGGTGCTTCTTCTGGTAAAAAATGTCCACAGTTAATGGATTTTCCTTGTACATTTATCGCTCTTTTTTTCCAACTGTCTAAGACTTTATATTTCCTTTTAATAATTCCCTGTTTTCCCCATAAAACTAAAAGGGGATATTGAATTTTTTGGTCAATATCAGCTTGGTCATGTTCTAAGTTTCTATAATCTCTAATATTATACTAATTAATATTATCCTTAACCCAACGTTTCAACCCTTTTATTGCTTTACTTCTCCCCACAATTTGACTTTGCTTAACCGTCTCATTAATTAATTCTATAATAGGAATACCTGGAAAATTAGGACTGTTCAAAGCATCAATATATTCACCATCTTGTAACAAATTAATAGTCAAATTATCTTGACAATATCGCCAAAGTTCAGGAACTCCTAAAAGTCGATAATTATCTAATTGAGTGCGAGAAGTAATATCAATTTCTATCGCCAAATCTGGAGGAGGATCTATGGATAAATCTAACCTATTTTTACCAATAACAGCCTCTTGATTTTTGATATAAAAACAAGTATCAGGTTCCACCGCTTGATTCATTTGCTCATTTTTGAAAGTCGTTGAACCCAACGCTTCAAAATCAATATTCAATGCGTCTAAAAGGAGTTTAACTATTTCTCCAATAATTTCTTTATCTTTCTCATGTTCTGGTAAAGGAACCATAATTTCTAACACTCCATAACTATAGGATATTCTGGCAGTACGATTTTCTCCTAATTCATCTAAAATAGTTTCAAACTGCCTCCAGCTAACATCTTTTAAGAGCAACTGTTGACCAGGAGAAACAATAATTTGATTCAAAGTTAGTTGCATAATTAGAATTACCTCTGACTCTTTTTATAATAGAGATGGTCATCAACTTAAATTTCGGGGAGAAATTTTCCCCAACCCCTAACCCCTGCCTCCATTTTAACCTTGTTGTCACCTCGTGATCCCCAAGACCAACCCTACAAGGACGCGGGCGCGCTGCCTTGTCGGGAGCGCGAGATAAAAATCATACCTTAATTGTGCATAGGTAATTAGTGCATCACAGAATTAGGAAATCTATCCATTAATATAGGTAAAATAGGACAAGGGGTTTTTGTTTGTAAATTAACAGTTCCATCTCCTTTAAAAACACTCCAACGGAAAGGTCCTTGTTTTGCTGCGGACATCCATAAAAGTCTTTTTGCGCGAGTCATTGCTACATAAAGTAAGCGAAATTCTTCGCCTTTTTTGAGTTGTTGTGCTTCTCCCCAAGCGTCTATAGGTTGGGGAATATTAATCTTTTGATCTGGGTTAATATATTGACTATGAACGATGGTGCGAATTTGAGCGCGGGCCACTTCTGCTAAGGTAAATGGGCCTAAAAATTTAGCAGAAGTAGGAACCCAAGGTTTCCCAGGTAATACGTCATCATGGAGAAAAGGAATAAAGACATAATCCCAGTCTAATCCTTTCGCTTTATGCATGGTAATAATCGTTAATTGATTTTTTGCAGTATAACGATTATCATTGTCTTCTTCTACACTTTCAAATTGTTCTGTATTAACTAATTCTTTGAGAGCAGTTATCATTGATTTTAAGGAAGAATTACTGATAATTTCCTGACTTATTTTATCCGATAATTTTTGCAGGGTGGCTAATTCTGCTCCCGTATATTTCAGAGTCATTCCTAAAAAGGGTATAAGTTGATAAGTAGGTAATTCTAGTTTAGCTTGTAAGAGATTACAACAATAACGACGAGCTTCTAATACGGGCTTTTTGGGTTGGGGAATTAGAGGACTAGGATAGAGAAAATTTTCGGGATATGTGGCTAAAATATTGAGATCTTGGGCAGAAATTAATCCTCTTTTTTCTAAAATTTCTAGTGCTGTTTTTAAGTAATCAGGGGAATGAGGACGATCTATAAATTGTAATAATTTAAGAATTTCTTCGGGAATTTGTGAAAATCTTTCTACTTCTCCGACTTCATAAAGTTTAATTTTATGTTCTCGTGGTAAATAACTTAATTTCTCTGCTAAAAAGCGACCTTGACGATTTTCTCTGACTAATATAGCCGCATTATGATCGGGATTTTGGGTTAATAATTCTAATACCCGTTGACCGATTAAATCTACTGTCTGATAAATATCATCAGGGCGATAAATTTCTAATCCTTGTCCTACAGATTCAGGGTTAGGTTGTACGTCGTTTATAGGAACAAGATTAATATCTTGTTGACGAAATGGGGTATCATATTTTAAATTTTTCTTATTGTTTAATGAATTATTTTTGCTGTGTTTTTTAGCCTCAATTATCCACTGTTGATTAACCCAATTTAACATAAAGTTTGCGGATTTAATAATGATCTCACTACTGCGTCCAGCTTGATTCATTAAAGCTAATTTATCTTCAGTTTTACAACTTTCGCAGAACCAATTAAAATAAACAGGATCAGCAGTTGTAAAAGTCGAATTAATTGCTTGATTCGGATCACCAACTCTCATTAAATTAGTCTCATTATTATTCTCAGCTAAAACAGAAATTAATCTTTCTTGTAAAGGACTAGAATCTTGTGCTTCATCTTCAAAAACAGCAAATACTTGTTGTTGCCAAAATTGACGAATAGTGGGATCTTTGAGGACTTGTAATGACCCTAAAATCATGTCATCATAATCAATAAAATCCAGCGATCGCATGACTTGTTGGTATTGTTCATATAAGCCAGCAGCAACAGCTAAAATCTCATAAGAATCGATAGTTAATTCATTAAATTCCCATACCTGTTGTGCAGACAGTCCTGAACTTTTGGCTTCTCGAATAATAGTATAAGCAAGTTGGGGTAAAACTTCGGTTCTTAAAACAGATTGACGGCGTAATCTTTCGGTTTCTTCTCCATCAAATTGATTACCTTCTAGTAAAGTTTTATAACGTAGAGGATTATTAATAATCCACTTTTCAACACAAGTTCTAATTACCCGATGACTGGGGGTAGGAATAATAACAGTTGATGTCTCTAAATTCAGTTGAGATAACTCAGGATGACGACTGGCAATATTAAGGGCTAAACCATGTAATGTCTGCACCATAAATCCAGTTTGTGGTAATTTTAATTCTTTGAGACGTTCTTTGATTTTTGCTTTAATTCCAGCAGCAGCAGAACGAGTATAAGTAACAATAATTAATTGTTTTCTTGGATGGAGTTGATAACAAGCGATCGCCATTGCAGCCGCCACAGAAAGACTATGAGACTTACCTGCACCCGGAACAGCAGAGACTGCCATTTTACCCCCTTCCCAATCTGCTAATTGTTGTTGTCCAGGGCGTAAACTATCTCGCAGTTTTTTGAGTTGTTCTGATAGAGTTTCAGAAATAAAAGTTGGGTCAGTTATAATTTTATTGTTCAAGGTTAAAATTATTTTTACAGTGTAATTAATTCCATTATATCAAAAATAGGTTTAAACGTTTAATACAGTGAAATTATTTGAATCGTTATTGTTTAACTTATTTACCATTATTTTACAAACTGTACTATGTCTTCCTGCAAACATTATTTACATTCTCCTTGACATTGTAAAAATATTTTGCTTAAATTATCGAAGAAACATATAATGTAGTGAAAGTTAATTACGATTTATTATAGGGGAAAAATGAAACCACCATACTCAGTTATAATGCCTTTGCTGACTGGGATTTACTTACTAAGTGTGAGGAAAGTGAGACCAGCCAGTTTAATACCCAATACATTGTTACCTGTTATTGGGGATGATCAATGTCCTGAAGTTCGAGAAGTTAATCTCTTACAGCTATCATATTTTTAAATCAATATTGATCTTTAAGATTAGAAAAACTTATGTTTAAGGTCTCAACAAATTTACTAAGCTTAATCACTACCCTTGCTCTCTTAGGCACGGGTAGTGTTCAGGCAGGAACGATTACAATTGACACTTTTGGTGCTGCTGGAGGTAGGGTTATCGTTGGTGCCGAGGATTTTGGTCAAACTCAAATCCCCTTTATACAAAGACCAGTGACAACACCTGCACCTAGCATTATTGGAGGTTATCGAGATCTTTTTCTGAATAATGTTATTGGGAACTTGGCCGAACAAACTGCGACTGCGGTAGTAAGTACCTCTAGTGGCAACCTTTCCTACAGTAATGAAGCAAGTATTTCATCACAATTAGAAATAACCTGGGACGGAAGGGATAACTCCCCTACAGTGAACAAAACAGGATTGGGAGGAATCGACATCACCGACGGAAAATTAAACGATGCGATTACTATTCTCTTCCAAAGTGCAGATTTATCACTAGCAACTACCTTTAAAATCTGGGATATAAGTGGAAATCTTGCCACAGCCTCTTTTACTTTCCCGCAACGCATTACCAATCAAACCTTAAATTTTGTCTTTTTTCAAAACGACTTCAACCAAATTACGGGCAATAAAGCGTTATTCCAGCAACAATCCTTGGCTCCTGTAGACTTTACTAAAGTGGGTGCTATGCAATTAATCTTGACGGGAAATCCCTCAAGTTTGCCTGAATTAGATGCCACAATGGATATTGTTGATTCGCGCGATCTTGTCCCTGAAGTAGTGGAAGTTCCTGAACCAACCTCCTTTGTTTCTCTTCTTGCAGTGACGGGATTAGTATTGATATTGGGAGGCAAAAAAAAATCATAAATAACTGACTAAGACTAACACTCTATTAATTAATAATTATTTAAGCCCCAGTTGGACATAGGTAGAATTTTTTTCTGATTCAACTGAGGTAAACAAAATAAACCGATAACCCACAAAATTAATGATATCCATTAGTTCATTGACGGCAATTATAAAAATTACCCAATAGCATTATTTTTAAATTAATATCATTTTTAGGGGCTTAATACCATTAAGCTCTAGAATTTCACTGTATATTGAGTCACATAAGCTAAATTTAAGTTATTTTATTTACAATGTGGTTCTGAGGATCGTCAGTGTTAAAACTTCAGTCGTCTAAAAAGTGGGTTAGTCAGTTATCTCAAGTCAATGAATTGGTACTTATGTGTTTATGGGTGTTTATTGGTAGTATTCTACGGTTTACTAATCTTACGGCTAAACCCCCTTGGACAGATGAATTTGCTACGATGGTATTTAGTTTAGGGAATAATTTTACCTCAGTTCCCCTAAATCAAATTATTTCTTTAGATACTCTTTTACAACCTCTGCGCTGTAACCCTAATGCAAATATAGGAGATGTTGTTACTTTATTATTACGAGAAGATAATCATCCACCCCTTTATTTTGTGTTAGTTCATTTATGGGTGAATTTATTTCCTCATTCGGGGGAATATGTAGATGTTTGGATCATGCGATCGCTGCCTGCTTTATTCGGAGTTTTATCCATTCCTGCTGTTTATTTTTTGGGTAAAATTGCTTTTCGTTCTCGTCTAGTCGGACAAATAAGTGCCGCTTTAATGGCTGTTTCTTCCTATGGTATTTTTTTAGCCCAAGAAGCGCGTCATTACACCTTAGCTATGTTATTTGTCATTGCTTCTTTAATGTGTTTAGTGGTTGCTCTTCAACATCTTTATCAACAAACAATTATCCCCTTATGGTTAATTTTTGTTTGGATAATAATTAATAGTTTAGGTTTGTCAGTTCATTACTTTTTTTCTTTAACTCTTATTGCTGAAGCTATTACATTAGTAATTTTAGGTTACTTAAAACTGAAAGAAAATCAGTCGGGTTTATTAAAACGTAATTTAATCCGTATTTGCTTAATAATTCTCGGAACAATAACTACAGGTATATTATGGATGTATTTAGTAATTCCTCAAGGATACGGTAATAATATGATTACTTGGATTCATCCTTTAAGTCATATTTTATATGCAATTAGTCCCCCAGTCCAATTATTAGCCGTCTGGGTTCCCATGATTTCTTTGTTACCTGTTGAATCTGATTCTATTCCCGTTGTCATTATTTCCGGATTAATTTTACTGTTATTTTTTATCTGGTTTGTTCCTTATATTAAAAGAGGAATTAAACAAGGAATGCAGTTAAATCAATTTCGTTTACCTTTGTTGATTTTGATAACTTTTATTGGTGGAGTAATCAGTTTATTTCTGTTTATTACTTATGTCATAGGACAAGATTTAACCCGCGCTGCTCGTTATAGTTTTACTTATTTCCCTGCTATGATGGTTGTAGTAGGAGCAAGTTTAGCTATTTTGTGGTCTGCAATTAAAGCAGAAAATACAGTTTTACAACAGCAAAAAACATTGAATCCTTTAATTTTGCTGCGAAAACTTTATGACAAATTAAACTCCAATGGTCAACTAGCTTTTACTGCTGTTTGGGTAATGGGATTGTTAGGAGCAATCACAGTTACTGTTAATTTAGGATATCAAAAATATTATCGTCCAGAACAATTTATTTCGGTGATTAAAGAAACAGCATCTCAACCTGTTTTAATTGCTACGACGCATAAAAGTTTAGTACAAACTGGAGAAATGATGGGAATAGGATTAGAATTACATAATAAATCTGAATTAGAAAATATTTCATTTTTATTAGTTCATCAAGAGCAAGAAAATACCCCAGAAGCAACAGAAACGCTCAAAAAAACAGTAAAAAATATGTCTCATCCTTTAGAAGTTTGGACAGTTAATTTTATCGCACCCATTGACTTAAATAATTGTACCCTTGATAATCAAAACTATCCCTATATTGATGGTTATGGATATAAAAGATATATCTGTAATTAACTAATTTTAGCAATTTTTTATTTATAGAGACGCTTCATAAAACGTCTCTTTTGTCAATTAGCCATTTTTATAATTATCATCATATCAAAGGAATAACTACGAAAGAGGTGCATTCGACACTCGTTACGAGAAACGCTATAATAATAGAAAGAACTCATGGCTAAACAGATGAAAACTTTTAATGATCAGCAACAAGCATCTGATAAAATAGAAAATTTCTTAGACTCTTTAGAACACTCAGAAACAGCCGATGATATTTCACCGACTCTTATTGAATCTTCAGAAAGTGCTTATCAAGATTATCAAAAAGGTTTAGATTCCGGTATACTACTTGAAGAATTCAAGGATCAAATAAATTGCTCCAGTGGCGTTATATAATCTTAAAACCAGCGCAAAATTATCTGAAGCGGATGCAACCTAAAAACCGTCAGCGCATTTTTGATGAGTTAGATAAGTTACTAAATAATCCAACTCAAGTAGACTTTAAATCCTTAAAAGGACGTAGTGGTTATCGATTAAGAATAGGGGATTATAGAATTTTAATTGAAGTTAACAAAGAAGAACGTCTTTTTATTATTACAGAGATTGGCTCTCGTGGTGATATTTATAAATGAAAAAAGTAGGGTGAGCATTGCCCACCCTACTAATTATTATTACTGATAACGCTCTAAGAAATCCAACGCATGAAGACGAAGATCATTATATTCCTTAGATTCTTGAATCGCATGACGATCGCGCGGATGAGGAAAAGGAACGTCTAAAATCTCTCCGATGGTTGCTTCGGGGCCATTTGTCATCAAAATGATACGATCTGACATATAAATTGCTTCATCCACATCATGAGTAATCATCATTACTGCTTGTCGATGACTCTCCCAAATTTCTAACACTTGTGTTTGTAACTTACGCTTAGTTAAAGCATCCAACGCACCAAAAGGTTCATCCATCAATAACATTTTAGGACGAGTAATTAAAGCACGGGCAATACCTACCCGTTGCTTCATCCCCCCAGAAATTTCATCAGGATATCTATCAGCGGCCGCCGTTAAATTAACCATAGCCAAATGCTCATTAACCAGATTCACTTTTTCAGTATTACTGGCATTTTTTAACACTTCATCCACCGCCAAACGAATATTACCCCGTACCGTTAACCAAGGTAACAAAGCATAACTTTGAAACACCATCATGCGGTCAGACCCAGGTTTACGAATTGCCTTACCTTCAAGAGTGACTAACCCTGAAGTCGGTTTATCTAAACCTGCAATAATCCTCAACATAGTCGATTTACCGCAGCCAGAATGCCCAATAACCGAGATATATTCTTGTTCCCCAATCTTTAAGTCAACTCCATTAAGAATGACAACTTGACCGCCATCCGGTTTAGGAAATGCCTTAACTAAATTTTCAATCACCAGAAAATCATTTTGCTGAGAACCATTGGTTCGGTTTTCAGAACGGGTAATAGTACGAGTCATAATAACCTCCTAATATTAAGACATGAAGAAAGATTGAGGCGCGTTAGCGCGAATAGCAAAACTGTTGAGATAGGCGATAGGATCACTAGGATCAAAAGCCTTATTGTCAATAAATGCCTCGGCCGGTTCAACTTTATAATCCTCCGTCGGACATTTAATCCCCATTTCTGCGGCAATTTCTCGATATAAATCAGTTCTCCAGGATTTATGAGCAAATTTTTCCGCATATTTAGGGAATTCTTTAATCTGCTGCCATCTTGCCGCTTGGGTCATTAACCAGAGACTTTGCGACTGCCATAAAAAGGTGGAATGATCATGGGGGATGGCCGAAACATCAGAAGGAAGATCATAAAACATAGTTGTTTCTAGACTGTTAATCATCCTTTTTTGTCCATCAAATCCCCCATAATTGTAATCTCCCACAATGCCAGGTCGAGTATATTGAGGTTTCGCCCCGGTAAAAGGTCGTGTAGATATAATAGTGGCTACTTCTTCTCTATTTTCAGCTTTACTGCAATACTGACAAGCTTCAATTAAAGCTTTGACCAAAGAACGATAGGTTTTCGGATTTTCTTCAATAAAAGATTCTGTTACCGCCAATATTCGGTCAGGATGTCCCTGCCAAATTTCTCGCCCCTGGGCAAAAGTAAAACCTACCCCTTCATTACCTGCGATCGCGCGAGTATTCCAAGGTTCTGCCACCATATAAGCTTCCATGGCCCCAATTCGCATATTACTGACCATTTGGGGCGGTGGAGTAATAATTAGCCGAAATTCCTCAACAGGATTAAGTCCGGCGGCGGCTACTACATAACGGGTAAAGTATTCATAAATGGCAGAACTAAGTACCACTGCCCAAACCCGTTTTTCATAAGCAGCGTTTTCAAAGTAGCCCTTAAAATCTCGACCAAATGCGTCTAAATCTCCTTTATATTCATGCCAAGGACGAATCCCTGCGTCCCAGAGGTCTTTATTCATGGTCATAGCGTTGCCGTGACGGTGAATGGTCATAGCCCCACATAAGGGGGCGTGACGGGCCCCTTCAGCCCCAATTCTGGCATTAGTAATAGCCCCAGAAACCACAGGTGAGGCATCAAGACGACCAAAGATGACCCCATCACGAGAGTTGCCCCAACTAGCCTCACGACTTAAGGTAACGTTTAAACCATACTTATGAAAGAACCCTTTTTCCCAAGCAACCGCAAAGGGGGCGCAGTCATTGACAGGAACGTATCCAACCGTAAGATTAGGCTTTTCGAGGCTTTCAGGTTTAACGACTTGATCAACAGCTAGGGCTGCTTCTGTGAGGCTTTTGGGGGCGCGGTTGGTATTAATACCACAAGAAGAAAAAGCCACTGCCCCGGCAAAACCCCCTAAACCTAAAAGGGCCTGCCGTCGAGTCCAATTTTTATTATTCATTCTTTCACCTATTAACGGACTTAAATTAATACAATCGCGCCCTTACTGGAGGCGGGTTTATATAGCATCTTTGTGAGAATCGCCGAAATTTAGTCACAAACCCGACCCTACGTTTATTCACGGCCCCAGAAATTCTGTAAGGGGGGGTTATCTGGCCTATTCGTGAAAATCCCAGGAATTTCCTCACAAACCCGCCCCTAAATGGTAGAGGAACTAGCCGGACGATGTGTTACCCAAACTTGAATCTTAATCAGTAAATAATCTAGGATTAAGCCAGTTAAGCCGATAACAAACACTGCCAAGAAAACCGAACTAACATTGAGGCGGTTCCATTCATCCCAGACAAAAAAGCCAATACCGATGCCTCCTGTCAACATTTCTACCGCAACGATGACTAACCAAGCAATGCCTAAACTAATGCGCAAACCTGTGAAAATATAGGGCAAACTCGCAGGTAAAATAATTTTCCAAATTCGCCGAGTGTTAGGCATTTCTAGGACTTGGGCCACTTCTAGATAATCTTTGGGAACACTAGCCACACCCAAAGCAGTATTGATAATAGTTGACCACAAGGAAGTGATAAAAATTACAAAAATAGCTGAAGGTTCGGCTAAGTTAAACATCGCTAAAGCAATAGGTAGCCAAGCTAAAGGGGACACAGGTTTGAGTAACTGTATGATAGGATTAATCATCAACATGGCTGTTCTTGACATTCCAATCAATAACCCGATAGGAATGGCCACGGCCGCCCCTAATAAAAAGCCAATGCTGACACGCCGTAAACTGGCTATTAATAACCAGCCTAACCCTAAGTCTCCAGGGCCGCGTACATAAAAAGGGTGTAAAATATAGTCCCAGTTCTTGGTTAATGCCTCTAAGGGAGTAGGCATCATCTCATGCCGAAATAGGGCGATAATCCACCATACGGCAATTAATATCGCAAAACCAGCAGCAGGAAGTAACACGGTTTCTTTCATGACAACGGGTTTAGTGCGTTTCCACGCAGCTTGTCCCGCGACAGCAAGCATCGCTAAATTCATATTTATTACCCTCAATTGTTGAGCGTAGGTACAGAAAAACAGAGCAGTACCAACCAGGAACACTGACGAGGGCATATAGTTAAAATGCCTCTTTTTCAGTCTCCTCTCAATGCCGACGAGGTTAGCTGACGGGCTAGGACTGAGAGATGTCCTTCTCTAAGGTAAAATCCTTAGAAATAAGCCCCACTATTGGTTCCCCCGCTCCAGTCTTGATTCTCACAAAAGAAATTTTGCAGAAAGGAGGCTTGGATTAAGCTGACTTACTCTACTTAGCAAAGTAGCATAGCACGGTTTTGAAAAAACGTCAAGTTAAAATTATTATGGGTCAACCCGTAAATCCTGAAACTCAATTAAATAACGGATAATAAAATCATTCCCTTAGAGGCAACTAGGCGACATCTGAAAAATTAGATTTATTATGGAGAATAACATTATGTCAACGGTAACAGAGAATGACTTGAAAAGGTTAGAAGACCTGATTATAAATAACCAAAAAATCATAGAAAAAGGTCAAGGTGATTTAAAAGAACAGTTAACAAGTATTGATAAACGATTAACTGTCATTGAAACTCGTCTAGAAGACTGGAAACCATCGATAGACAAAATACCAGATCTAGCAGAAAAGGTCGGAGAACTCAAGAACTGGAGACAAATCGTTATTATTGCTCTCACCGCGTTGATTAGTAGTACACTGACCTGGGTAATTCGAGGGGGAAACCTTAAACCTTAAATAACAGGTTTTATTGAGTGTATTTACCCCTAGAATTAGGTAAAAGAAAGTTAAGGTTGAGGAAACTGTCGGTTATAAACCATATCTTCTTTTTCAGTTTCAACTTTTAGGTTAGAACGAGGATAGGATACACATAATAACGCATAACCTTCTCCTTGCAAGTCAGGAGATAACCCCATTCCCTCACTTTGATCGACGATTCCCTCTAACAATTGGGCCGCGCAAGTAGTACATACTCCGGCACTACAAGAAAAGGGTAACTCAAGATTAGCTTCTTGGGCAGCAGCAAGAACCGTTTGATTTTCTGGGACTTGAATGGTGTGGGTGGCCCCTTGATGATGAATTTCAACGGTATAGATATTTGACATAAGTCCCGTAACACTCGATAAGCTTTTCTTGATCTAATTTATCTTTATTAGGGAACCTCTGACTATTGTTAAGAAATATAGCTAAATTTAAAGCTTAATTGCAATTTGATGGCTTAGTTAGCGTTTGAGGAAATCAGGGTGTTATTTTGAGGAAACGCTAACTTTTTCCATCCTTCATGGATTGATCAAACAAATATGTATAACAAAAATACAGATAAAGATCTCATTGGAGCAGCGATAACCGCAGCATTAGGAGCAGGGATTGTAACTTCTTTTGCCGTCGCACAAGGACAAAACCCCTTAATTGGCCTAGCAATCACGGCGATCGCAGCCTTATTTGGGGTAATTTGTCATTACTTAGATTTGATTTAAGGCGACGGTTAAGTTAAGGTCTCAAAATAATCCCTGATTTGATTACGTCGTCGGGGTTGACGTAACTTTTGTAAGGCCTTAGCTTCAATTTGACGAACCCTTTCCCGTGATAAATCTAAATCTCGTCCGATTTCAGCCAAAGAATAACAAGTGCCGTCCTTAAAGCCGTAGCGAAGTTTCAGTACTTCTTGTTCTCGTTGGGTTAAATCCGCCAAAAGTGCCTGTAAATCCTTCCGTAGAGATTCACTAATCAAACTTTCTTCGGGAGATTCGCACTCGGTTTCGAGTAAATCTAATAATTCCGTATCCTTTTCCTTACCGACTTTAATCTCTAGAGAAACTGAACGAGGAACACGCATCAAAATTTCTCGAACTTGAGCCGAAGTCATGTCTAATTCCTGGCCAATTTCTTCAAGAGTAGCCATGCGTCCTTTTCCTTGAGAAAGTTGGCGTTGTACCTGCCTAATTTTATTAAGTTTTTCAGTTACATGAACAGGGAGTCGAATTATACGGCTTTGAGTAGCGATCGCTCTAGTAATGCCTTGACGAATCCACCAATAAGCATAGGTACTGAAACGATAACCTTTAACCGGATCAAACTTTTCGACGGCTCTTTCTAACCCAAGGGTTCCCTCTTGAATTAAATCGAGTAATTCCAAACCTCGATGTTGATATTTTTTGGCCACAGAGACTACGAGACGCAGATTAGCTTTAATCATCTGATCTTTAGCTTGTATGCCAATTTTCTTCGTTTCTTCTAATTCACTTAGTTCTATGGCGGCCAGTTGGGCCCAACGGTGATTACCTTCAGACAAAATCTGTTTTAATTCAAAAACGCTTTTTTGTGCTGTTTTCGCCCAATGTTCCCAAGTGGGACGATGACTTAATTGAGCGTTTAACTGGTCGTGAATGTTAAGAACCTCAACTAATTGACTAATTATTGTATCTCCGCTTTTGGCTGCCTGATCTCGTAATTCTACCAATTTGACATAAAGTTGAACTTGCTTAGCTTTTGAGACTTCTTCCTCTTTTTTCAACAGAGGAACTCGACCAATATCTTGAAGATATAAGCGCACCAGATCCGTACTAGGGCGATAAGATTCTTTAGTAGCTTCTGTGAGTTCAATGGTTTGGAGTCCGAGTTCTAAGAGTTCATCTCCTAATTCAGATCCGATGTCGTCCTCAGCGTCATCTATTTGATGGTCGCTTAAGTCAAATACGAAGGAAGAATTATAGTTATCGGTGCCGAGATAAGGCGATGTAGCTGCCATAGCGATGTCCCAATAATGAGTGCGATATTTGTCGGTCTTGAGTCAATCCCGACAGTTACTCCTAGAGTTCCCCAATAATTTCTTAAAAAGTACATTGTTGTAATATTTATTCAAATCATTGACACTCCCGCCGTTAACCGCTTGGGCGGTCTAACGGGAGTCCTCTTTTTGCATTAAGATAGATCAATGTACCTGAGTTGGCTTTGTTATACAAAGGATTAAGCCTTGCTATAAACACAGAGAAGCTCTTTAAGACTAATGTGGCTACAGTCTCTTTAAGGGTAATTACGGAAAATTTGCAAAAAACTTGATTTAGCTAAGATCTCGGTTTTAAGTCCCGCCCTCAAGGATACAATAGTCGAGACCTTGGATTTTTTTGTTTTTAGATGATTAGTGAGCAGTAGATATATGATTGAAGAATCATTATTGAAAGAATATTACAAATTACAATTAACTATATGGACAGCGAGAAATCGATGAAGAATTTCAAAATTGTTATTGAAAAGCATCCTGATGGATATGTTGCTTATCCTATTGGCATTGTGGGAGCCGTTATAGGACAAGGGGACACTTATGACGAAGCCCTCTCCGATATAAAATCCGCCCTTGCCTGTTATATAGAAATCTTTGGGCAAGAAATCATAGAAGATACACCTTCTATAGAGGTTTTCATTGCCGAAGCGGGGGTGGCTGTCTAGTGGCGAAATTTCCAGTTGATGCTCCCAAGAAAAGAGTGATCAAGGCCTTTGAGTTGTTGGGCTTCCAGATGATTCGTGAACGAGAGCATATCGTGATGACTAGAGATAATGGGGATGGAAGCAAAACCCCGCTAGTTATGCCTAATCAAACTCAGATTAAGAGTGGTACGTTGAGAGCAATCTGTACCCAGATTGGGCTTTCTAGAGAGGAGTTTTTAAGAGCGTATGATCAAAGTTAGGCAACTACAGTTTAGTATACTAAGTTTGGTGGAAACAAAAAAAACAGAGGGGAAAAACCTTACACCTCTGTTAATTATACTTGACCAAATAAATTGATATTAATTGGTTTTAAGATAGAAATTTTGGGGAATAATTTGTATTTTTTCCCAAGCAATAATGGAATGATAAAGCTTTTCTGCGAGTACCGTATTAGCTTTATCGGTTAAGTGAACCGCATCGGAGAACATAGGACTGGGAAAAGCAGTATTGCTATTGTATAAATTGACAACTTTAACATTTTTAGGAAATGCTTTTTGTAATTGCTGACTAGCTTTAATTAAATCACCATAAGCGGGAGGAAATTTTTCAAAATATTCTTTTCCTAAATAATCACGTATCATTTTTTCTTGAGAAGAAAGTTTTTCAACGGGACGAGAAGTAATTTCTGGTTGAATAGCCAAAACTACAGGAATTCCAAGACGAGACGACAATTGAATTAACTGTTTATGGTTGTCTTTATAGCGATTTACACGAGATTTTACTTCGTCTTTATCCTGGGGTAAATAAGTTTTAAGCGGCTGACCATCATTATTAATAGGTAAACTCGTTTGAGAGATAGGAAGAATAGTTTTAGAGGAAGAACTAAAGGAATTAACCGTTTTAACTAAACCCGTATTTTGTACCCATTGATTAAAAGATAGATTTAAGGAGTTGCGAAAATGTCCTTGAGCATCAGCTAAAAATTCGTCAATGTGAGGGATATCTGTTTGGGGGGTATTACTCGGTAACAATATGTCTCCATAACCATCCAAAACCACAATTAAATCCGGTTGATACGGTAGAATTTTTAAGGCAAATTGAGTTAATTCATTACCTGAAGTATAGCCAGGAACTGCTGCATTAATAACCCGATAATTTCCTTCCCGAATTTTAGCAGGAAGCTTCATTAATTGTTGTCTACTAGGAATAAAAAAGGGGAAAATATCAGGACGATATTTAGCAGCAGATCCTTTTTGTTGTATAACTCGTTGTTTAAGACGAGTTTCAAGTTGATGGGCAATGGTAGCATTATTATTAGGATTTAATTGGCCAAAAGCTGTAGAACCTCCTAAAATAAAAATCCGAATTTCATTTTTAGGTTTCCCTAAAGGAACTGGATCATTATCTCGTAAACCTTGTTGATTAATTTTGAGAAAGTTATTTTTTTGTGAACTAACTAATTCGTAACCCATGGCCGAACTACGTTTAACCTCTAAATTTCCGTGTTCTCTTAATCCTTCAATGGGTTTTTCGGTTTCTGTCAGAAATTTAAGCTGATAAGCTTTAACCAAAGGTGATTTTCCGCCGATCTCATTGCCTTTTCCTGTTATACCTAAATAAGCTTGTCCTAATAATTCTAATAAAATAATTAAGACAGGAACCGAAAGAATGAGCCATAATAGGGAGATTTTAGGAGGTAATTTAGATTTTTTGTAGTAAGAACTATTGTAATAGGAACCATATGATCGGGGTTTGCGGGGCAATTTCAGCATTTGTGTATTTTCCTCTACTATACAACTCTATAATTTTGATGATTGAACCTTAACATTTAATTGGGTTAGGAATCTAGACAATTTGACTATCACTTGGGGATCTAATTTCGTTATAATCGTTCATTTGAAAGACATTTGTAAAGATCTATGACTTATCAGTTGTTATTTGTCTGTTTGGGTAACATTTGTCGTTCTCCAGCGGCCGAGAATATTATGAATTATTTGGTAGAACGGAACAATTTACAGGATCACATTAAGTGTGATTCAGCAGGTACATCAAGTTATCATATAGGTTCTTCTCCAGATAGTCGAATCAGAGCAACTGCGGCCCTCCGAGGACTTGAACTGCTCGGAAGTGCCAGACAATTTGACGTATCTGACTTAGAAAAGTTTGACCTGATTTTAGCAATGGATAGGCAAAATTATCGAGATATTCTCTCTTTAGATGTAGAGGGTAATTATGGTCATAAAGTTCGGTTAATGTGTGATTTTGCCACTCAACACCGAGAAAAAGAAGTCCCTGATCCTTATTACGGGGGACAAGCAGGGTTTGAGCGAGTAATTGATTTACTCTTAGATGCTTGTGAAGGATTATTGCGCGAAATTCGTCAAACTCAGTTAATTAAATGACGTTCTAAAGCAAACCGAACTAATTCTGCTCTGTTGTTAGTTTCGGTTTTGCGCAGTAAACTACTGACGTATTTTTCCACGGTTCTGGGACTTAGATGGAGATGTTGACCAATATCTCCATTAGAAAGTCCTGTAGTCAATAAATCCAGAACTTGATGTTCTCTGGGGGTTAATTGTAGAGAGTCAATTTGGGCCTGAATGGAGATTTTAGCTGCTTCTTGACTTTCTAGGGTTTTTTGATCGTGGGATTTTTGCTCAGAAAAACGCCATTCTGATTGAATAATTTGCGATCGCTCTAAAAGATTACGAATAACTGCTCTAAGTTCGTCCATTTCAAAGGGTTTAGGGAGATAGACATCGCATCCCACCTGATAACCTTGTATTCTTTCTTCTTTGGTTCCTCTTTCTGTCAAAAAGATCACAGGTAAAAGACGAAATTCTGGTCGTTCCCGTAGTTGACGTACTAGAGTATAGCCGTCTTTTAGGGGCATTTTGATATCAGAAACTAACAAATGGGGATGATAGGTTTCAATTAAGGATAAAGCCTCCTGTCCGTTTTGGGCAGTAATGGCCGCATATCCATGAATTTCTAAGTAATCTTTGATTGCGACGCGAATCCCTAAATCGTCATCAGCTACTAGAATCAATAAGGGCATAGGTGAGCTTTATTCTCGTTATCTCTAGGGTATCATTTTTGAGAGGGTGTTGGCGTAGGGGCGGGTTTTTCAGAATATTTTATGACTTAAACACATAAATTAGAGCAACCCGCCCGTACATGTGTTCACCTAATTAAATATCACCGCGAATTTCTTCAACGACTCCATCGCGTAGAACGACTTCTACATTTAATTTCTGAACTAAGTTATCCCCTTCTTCAACCCGGAAAAAGCTTTCCATTTGCGCTTGTACGACTTCTTCGTCTAATTCCAGAAGTTGAACTTGTTGCATTTGTTGCAAAAATTGGTTTTTTTGTTGCAACATCTCGCTTTTTTTCTGGTTGACTTGAATAAGAATATTGTCAATTTGTTGGGAAACTTCGGGGCCTGGGGGAGAAATACTTTGTTTTTGGATCTCGGCGATCGCCCGTTGTCCTTGCATTTCTAATTGTTGCATCTGACTATCAATTTGGTTAATCTGGGCCTGAAGTTGCTGCTGCATTTCTTCTTTCCAACGTGTAGTCACAATGACTTTGATGTTAACGGGTCTTTTTAGCAGTAAGCTGGTTTTTGCCTCATCCATGGGTCTGTTATCCTTGATAAAGTTTTTCTATTGTTTGCGATCCTGACGAGATCAATGACTAAGAATTAAACATCCCGTTAATCATAACCTGATAGCGTTCTGTCACGATAGGACGTTTAAGTTTCAGAGTCTGAGTCATTAGACCATTTTCTACGGAAAAGGGTTCTAAAATTAATTCAAAAGCTTTTATTTGGTCATCGGGCCGATATCCTGGACGGTTTTTGACTTCTCGATTTAATTCCTGACGCAATAAGTCTTGAACGGGTTTTTGATAAAGATCGCTGGTTTTAATTTCGTCTTGAGGTGTATCTTGAGAGGGAAATTTTAGGGTTAGTTGTTGAGTTTGTCCCCATTTTTCTAAAGCATCTAAATTAGGTACAATTAAGGCCCCTAATGCTTTTTGATCTTGTCCGACTAACATGATTTGATCAATATAAGGACTACGGATACAAGCGTCTTCAATGGGTTGGGGTTCGATGTTTTCTCCATTATTCAAAACGATGGTATCTTTGGCCCGTCCGGTGATCACCAGATCATTCATGGGAGTGATCCATCCTAAGTCCCCACTATCAAACCATCCATCGGCATTGATCGCTTTGGCCGTTGCTTCCGGTTTTTTGTAATATCCTTGCATCACTTGTGTTCCCCGAATCAGAACTAGACCCCGTTTTCCTTGGGGTAAGGGTTGACGGGTATCAGGATCAACAATGCTTATTTCGGTTTCAGGGACAGGTTGACCGGATGACCCTCTTATGTTGTGACTATGAGTACGGGCGTTAGTAACGGGAGAGGTTTCCGTTAGTCCATATCCGACTAATACAGGAATATTGACAATTTCATAAAAATCATCAAGATGTTTTGCTAGGGAACCTCCTCCACTGACTAAGGTTTCAAATTTGCCTCCTACTGCATCACGGATTTTTTGATAAACTAATTTATCTCCTAATTGGTGTAATGGGGCTAATAATGCGGTTTTAAGACTGGCTAAAAAACGTTCAAACCCTGATATATTAAAGTGACCAAGACTTAAATTATTGGCAATTCGTCGGAATAAAATATAATTTTGGGAAACATTAAAGAAGAATTGAACTATTTTTTGTTGTGTGGGACTTTGTTCTCTGAATTGTTTTTGAATGCCTTCATACAGAGAGTCCCATAAACGAGGAACTCCCACCATATGATGTGGTTTAAATTGTTTTAAATCAGTCTTAAAGTTGCGGATATTGGTGTAAATGAGGGTGCATCCTTGGGAGAGAAGAAAATATTCAATACTACGTTCATAGGAATGCCAAGAAGGTAAAATACTTAAGGCGCGATCGCCTGTTTTTGGTTCAATAACTGAGTCTAAATTTCTGACCTGATGTAATAAGTTTTTATGGGATAACATTGCTCCTTTTGGTTGTCCTGTAGTCCCAGAAGTATAAATTAATGTGGCTAAATCTTGGCTATCTTTTTGGATAATTTGTAAGTTATTTTTTGCTCCTAATTCCATCAATTCGGTATAGTTTAATGTTTTGATATAATCTTGTTGATTAGGGGTTTCATCACTCAATAGGATGATTAATTGTAGGGGAATTTCATCACAAAAAGTACGAATTTTCTCTAAGGTTTTCAGGTTTTCAACAATGAGGATACGACTATCACTATCTCTAAGAATATAGGCAATTTCATTATGATCTGCTTGAGCAGATCTGACCGCATTTGCTGCCCCGGCTAACATTGAGCCTTGATCTGCGATAAACCAGCGAGGACTATTATCAGCAATCAAACTTATTTTATCATCTTTTGTCACTCCTAATACTTGTAATCCGGCAGCAAATTGTTCTAATTTTTGATATAACTGAGCAAAGGTAAGCTTAACTTCGGGTTTATTGTGAGGATCATGGAGGGCAATAGTATCAGGGAATTTTTTCGCCGCGATCGCCCAAATTTCGGATAAAGAGTTAATGGTTGAATATTCAGCTATGGATGTCATAGTATTTAGTCTTTAGATGCAATAATAGTTTTAGATATTTGATATTATAACAGAAGTACAATATTTTTTGTAGGGACACGGCATTAGCAATTTAATGATTTACCAAAATTTGAATATTGCCGTGTCCACACCATCATTGAAATAATTAAATTGATATATGATAATTGATTTATGGATTGGGGCATTGAAATAATTAAATTGATGTATGATAATTGATTTATGGATTGGGGCATTAAAATAATTAAATCATCGTCATGCCTAATCATTTTCATGGTATAAATAACCTTAAAGATAGCACCGAAAGATTAATATTGCCATGCCCCAATTAATATTATTCAACCGAACATAAAGATATGTTATCCTAAAAATATAATCCTTAATCATCTATCAGTCCATGAGTTTAGATTATGATTTAGTTATTATTGGTAATACTCCAGAAGCGTCTTATGCTGCACTAGAAGCAGTAAAACTTAAAGCGCGAGTTGCTTGGGTATTAGGAGAAAAAGAAACAAATACTTATACAGAAATTGATCGCTGTACTTTTAGTTATCTAACTCAATTAGATAAACAATGGCAAATTTTAACAAAATGGAATCTTAATACTCAATTAATCTCTAATTTAAACTTAACTCAAATTAAATATTGGACAAATCAAGTAAAACAAGACATCCAAGAAGCCTATTCTCTCTCTAATTTAGCCAGTGCAGGAGTTGATATAATTACAGAATCAGGGGAATTTTGTCGTCTACCTAACTTGGGGTTTATTGTTAAAAATAGAACCTTGCGATCGCGTTATTATTTACTAGCAACAGGATCAATTTTTAGTATTCCTGATATTGAAGGATTAGCAGAAGTTGATTATTTAACACCTGAAACATTAGAATTAGATAAACTTTCCAATAACTTAATTATCTTCTCACAAACTCCTGCAGGAATTGAATTAGCCCAAAATTTAAATCGGATAGGAAAACAAATTACTTTAATAGTTGAAAATCACAATATTTTACCCCAAGAAGATACAGATGCAGTTAAACTAATTCAATCACAATTAGAAGCAGAAGGAATTAAATTATTGATTAATTGTCCCATTATTCAAATCAAAGAAATTGACCATAAAAAATGGATTCAAGCAGGAAATAAAGCTATTGAAGCAGATGAAATTATTTTAGTAACCAATCAACAACCTAACATTAAAGGATTGAATTTAGAAGGAGTAAAAGTCGCAATTAAAATTCATAGAGTTATTGTCAATAAAAAGCTACAAACTACTAATCCTAAAATTTATTCTTTCGGCAATATTATAAGAGAATATTCTTTATCAAATATAGCTCAATATGAAGCTAATATTATCATCAAAAATACTTTATTTTATCCATTTTTTAAAGTTAATTATAAGACAGTTCCTATTGCTATTATTACTAATCCTTCCTTAGCAAGAGTTGGGTTAACAGAAACTCAAGCAAGACAACAATATAAAAATGATATTATAATTATAAAACAAAATTTTAACACATTATCTAAAGCGAATATAATGGGAGAAACTACCGGATTTTGTAAAATAATTACCCGTCGTAATGGTATAATTATTGGAGGACATATAGTAGGAATTCAAAGCGATGAATTAATTAATCTCATTGCTTTAGCCATGAAAAATAATATCAAAATTCAACAATTGTCTAAAATATTGCCACCCTATACTGCTGTTTCTAACATTTTATTTGAACTATCTCGTCATTGGCAATATCAAAGATTCAAAAATAATAAAACATTAAATTATTGGTTAGAAACCTTACTATTTTGGCGTAGAAAATGGTTAAAATAAATTATGAATTATGAATTATAAATTATGAATTATAAATTTTTAGGGTTTAAAATGATAACAGAGACAAAAAAAATGTAGGGACACGGCATTAGAAATTAAATAATTGAACTACAATTTTCATATTGGCGTGTCCCCTATGTTATCCTGTCTATTATATTGAGGTTTGGGCATGGCCATATTTAAGTTAATCTAATGATCATAATTGATTAATGCCATTGCCAAACATTGTTTAATTCAATTTGATTATTGAATTCATAATTCATAATTTATAATTCATAATTCATAATTCATAATTCATAATTCATAATTCATAATTCATAATTCATAATTTATTACTTCCATTCATCCCAAGTTTCATTAAAAATAGACGTATTAGGAAAGGTTGTTGGATTATTATTAGTATCCAATAGTTTGCGTAATTCCTGTAACTTTTGAGATCTAAATAAGGGTTCTTCCACTAACTGATAAGGCAAAATTTGTTCATCGATAGCAAATGCAGCAACCGTACCCGCAGCGGCCCCAGATGACCACTCAAACGAGTGAACCCGATAAGCAGCAGCAGCAATATGACTCACAGCAATACTCTTTCCTGTTATTAACAAATTATCAATTTTTTGAGGAATAATTGACCGTAAAGGAATTTGAAAAGGATAAGCTTGGCCTTGTCCTAATCTTTCCCCCTCTTTCTCCTTATTACCAGGTTTTTCTGCCGGATATTCAGTCATACAAGGATGAAAATCAATAGCATAATGACCAATACCCACAGAGTCAGCATAAATAGTCGAACGTTTGCGTCTCGTCACCTGTTCAGGAGATATTTTACCACTCAAAATAGCAAACCCTTCTAAACCTGATAAAGTAGCATGAAGTTGACGATAAGTATCAGGAGAAAGATTTTTTTTGTAATAATCATCTTGATAATTACGGCGAGAAATATCAATTTCTGTTATCATAAAACCATCCTCATAAGCAAAAGATTCTCGACCAATAATTCGTCTAGCTTCCCGAATATAAGGATATTTTGATAACCCGTGAACCGTTCCCATAGGAGACTCTAAACCCGACATAAAACGATGGTTCGTATTAGGTTTTTTCACCCCTTCCCCTAACTGAGAATCTGTAGTTCCCATCACTAACCAGTAAAAATATCCGATCGCGTTTTCTTCCCCTTTACGGAGGGTATCAGTACGCAATCCCCCCATCCATCCCCCAGGTTTAAGTTGTCCTTGCTGTTGTAATTGTTGACGGGTATAGATAAAATTATCCTTAGAAGTTCCAGGTCGATAATCATTTCCCCAAGTCCAATTTTGCATAGAAATATCCCCTGGACTCGGTTGGGTAAAATTAATTCCCCCAAAAGTTTTTGCTTCCCCTTCTTCGGGACTCCAAATGCGTCGATAAGTATAAACAAGATCAAAGTCCGCTAAACGGGGTAATTCGTAGCTATAGTAAGGAGAATATTGAGGATAAAAATCAGGCATTTCATGGGTTTGGGGTTCCTTTGTTGTCTCCATCGCAAAGGTATAAGTAAATCCTTGGGTACAATAAGCATCACCGTTAATACTCGAAGACGAAGGTTCTAAATAAGAACGAGGATCAACCCCTAAACGGTAAGGAATATCAGCTAAACCAATGATTTCTCCCGTTTCTGTCGCTTCAATAACATACCAGTCGGCCGGTTCTTTTCTGTCGTGAGGTTTAGGAACAAAACGAAGGATTTTTTTGTCAAAACGGGCTGAATTTTCGTATTTATAAGCTTCTTCAATAGTTTGAGAAAGGGGATAAGTATTTAACGGGGGTGCATTTTCGGCCGGACGATGCTGAATGGCGATCGCACTCATAATTTGCTTTCCCGTTCCCCCATTCGGGTTCTTTTGGATGTCTAACTCTTTAATAACCGTAGCAGGAAACCATTTTAAGGTTCCATTGCCTTTTTTGGCCGCATCTTGTAACATCTCCATCAGGAGTTTATCCCCATCGGCCGGTAAGAAACAAGAGTCACTCACCCAACAGTCTCCGGGGTTAAGTTCTCCGTAATGTTCTTCTAGACGTTTTCTTAATTCTAAATAACCACGAGGGAAAATTAACTGCAATCGCTGAGTTGGACGTTCATCTAATGCGGAGGTTCCCTGAGAAGAAATTTGTCCCCCCAACCAGTCGGTAATTTCAGTCAGACAGACGGTTTTTCCGGCTAATAACCCCTCATAAGCTGCCGCACTGCCTGCGAGTCCTCCCCCCACTACTAATAGCTCACATTCTACCGTTTCGTCAGGGGTACGAGGAGGGTTAGCGACCGTAATAGGGGCCAGAACTTGCCATAATAGCACAGTTAAAGGAAGGGTCGCTAAACGGCGACGGAGTTTATTTATCATAGTCTGTCTAGGAAAAAAACCTCGAAAAGAACCTCTATGGTTTATCGATAGGATTCATCCCCGTTCAGTTCCCCAAAGCCTATCAGAGTTTATCAATAGATACCATTAAATTCCACTTTTTTCCACTTCAGTGTAAAGATAGAAATCCCTAAAACCATGAATTTACATAGATTTTGGGACTGACATCCCTAATGATTCTGCTTTATTCTAGGGATAACAAGAGGAACACAGGAGGCAACTAAAATGTTATCTAGCACCAACTCCACCACCATCATCCGCAACTATCTCATTCTCGCTACTACGGTTATGGTCATTAGTTCCGGGTTAGTCGATACATTTAATAATCCCACTCGTGCGGGACAACAAGATCGTTTAGATAATTATGGACGTTATGTTAGCGCAGGACTGGTTGCTCATGCTCAAACTTTAGGGCGTTAATTAATAATTAATCATTAATCATTAATATTTTATAATTATTAACTCATAATTCATAATTCATGATTTATACTTCATAGAAGTAATATTCATAAAACGAATCAGAGTCTAATGTTTAATTTTTCTGCGATTACATCATCTAGTTCGTTTCAAAAGATAATGCTAATCGGTGTCATATCTGCTATAAGTATACCAACACCATCTTTAGGAGCAGTTGCTAACTTCGACAAGTTAAATACAGGATTTTTTGGCTCTAGTATTACCAATAATGGAATTACTTTCTCTAATTTAATTGCGGGGTTTCGTTCCAGTCCACCCGAATTTGTTGTTAAATCAGGTAATCAATTTAATTCCGTTTTTTCTCGACCTAATTATCTCACATTTGGTAGTTCAATAGTAGCCAACGGTAACAGTAGCCAAA
Organism: Aphanothece sacrum FPU1; assembly: GCF_003864295.1. NCBI lineage: Bacteria > Bacillati > Cyanobacteriota > Cyanophyceae > Chroococcales > Aphanothecaceae > Aphanothece > Aphanothece sacrum. Next base: position 26,558 of record NZ_BDQK01000008.1, read on the forward strand.
TTCCTGATCAACCTCTATTAGGTGGGTTTGGTTCCATGACTATTACCCCTGAAAAACTGGCAACAAGTGTCAGTTTAAGCGTGCTAACTACTAATCCCAATTTTGATTTTGGTTCATTCGATGATTCATTGGTTTTACAAGCCTTTTTAAAAGGAGAATCAGTGGGCAGTACTTCAGTGCCAATTGCCAATTTTTCTAAACTCAACAGATCGGGTAAATATTTGTTTTCCAAGCTTTCCCTATCTAATATCATTTTTGATGAATTACAATTATTTACTCCTAGAGCTTTTGCTGATGGAGTAATTTCTTTAGGAGTTGATAATGTGAATATCACTACTTTAAATAATAAAGCTCCACGTTCAGTTCAACCCTCACAAACTGCTTTAAATAATAATGTCCCAGGTTCAGTTCAACCCTTACAAACCGTTCCTGAGTCTCAACCGATAACCCTCTTAGGACTCTTTTTTAGTGGCATAGTAGGATACTTGGTAAAAAGAAGACAAACTAGCACAGAATCTTAAAAATAGCTACGAGTTGCCCTTTAGGAATGATGTTATAGTTATATTAATGGCAACTTTTGAAACTTACGCAGTGTCAAAGATAGGGGAAATTTACACTCATCTGTTCGGTTCTACTACTACGGTTAAGACCTTAATCCAGTTACCATTATAGAAGCAAGCAGTAGGCAATTTGTCCAAAAAGGAAGTCAATGGTAGTATCTGAGGGGTTATTAACTAAATTAAGTGATGTGATTAATCGCTACGAAACCATAGCCGTGGGAACTTGTCTATCTGATCACAGTTCGGTTAACCCTCATAATAGCGAAAAAATTAACCGCGCTCGACTCAAAGCACAAGGGGAATGGTTTGCCGCGATCGCCGCTTTAGAAACTTTACTATTATCTCTAGTTAACCCCTTATCAGAGGATTCTACTATCTGTCAGGGCTTGATTTTATCTGCCCCCACACCGATTTTATGTCATCAAACCCTTACAGGTCTTTTCCAAAGTGCCATTTTTAGTACCCAAGGAATTCAACCTTCTCTCCTCAAACGGTTTCAACTCCCGGCCTGTTGCGGTTCTTCGGAGGATATCTCTACCCTAAATATGGCCCAACTGCCTCTATTTCTTGATGATCCTATCGTTAGCGAACAATTTTATTTAGTCTTGACTCCTCACTTTGGACTAATAGCTGTTTTAGGAGAAAATAGTCTGGGTCTTCCTGGGTTTGAGTTTTCCTTTGCACCAGAGGTAATACAAGAATGCTGGTTAACCTTGCGAGCGCGTCTTTTAATGACTAACCATCCTCAATTAGCTCAATTGGATGCCCTTGTTAACAATTTTACCCCATCTACCCCAGATTATCGTCTGGTGATGGAATTTAGCCGTTTATTACTACACCATTTACCAGAAATTACCCCAGTTATAGACCATAAACCTCGGCCTATTCAATCTTTAGACAAAAATCAGGGTCATTCATCATCTCATATTTCTCTTGATCTGCCGAGTGTCGGTGAAGATGCTCCCGATGTAGCCTTATTACAAGCCTTAACCCATGAAATTCGCACTCCTTTGACGACTATTCGCACCATGACGCGATTGTTACTGCGCAATCAAACATTATCTGCTAATATGCTCAAATTGCTCGAAAATATCGATCAAGAGTGTACAGAACAAATTAATCGTATGGAGTTGATTTTCCGGGCAACAGAGCTTAAAACTACGGCTCAAACGGCGAAATCTGTCCAATTAGTCCCCACATCTTTAGACGATCTTTTACAAAAAAGTATCCCTTGTTGGAAAAAACAAGCAAAACGGCGAAATGTGGAACTAGAGGTAGAATTACAAAAAAAATTACCTCAAGTAGTCAGTGATCCGGCTATGCTTGATCAAGTATTAACTGGGTTAATAGAAAAGTGTACTCGTAGTTTGTCCAGTGGGGGTAAAATGCGTTTAGAGGTGACAACTGCAGGACATCAACTTAAGCTACAGTTTTGTACGGAGTCTCCTTGTTATCATAATCCCCTCAAAGCGTTGGGACAATTATTAATGTTTCAACCTGAAACCGGAAGTTTAAGCCTTAATTTAGACGTTACTAAAAATTTATTCCATCGTTTGGGTGGTAAATTAATTGTTCGTCAGCGATCGCAACAAGGAGAAGTCTTTACAATTTTCCTACCCCTGGGAACAAATGCGCTGAAAAAAATGAAACTTGAATCATCATCAGGCAACATTTAGAGCTAATTTGCTACATTAAGATTCGGGTTTGTTGAGTTTCGTTCCTCAACCCAACCTACAATCTAGATGGCATTCATTGGTAATTATATTAGAAGTAGTGTATAATGTTAGTTTTGGGATAATTTGTGCATTAGGAGAAAATAACTTATATGTCTCGTTATAGAGGACCCCGTTTAAGAGTTGTCAGACGACTCGGAGAATTACCTGGATTAAGCCGTAAAAACCCTCGTCGGGCCTATCCCCCGGGCCAACATGGTCAAGCGCGTAAAAAACGCTCAGAATACGCCATTCGACTGGAAGAAAAGCAAAAACTCCGGTTTAATTATGGGGTAACGGAAAATCAATTAGTACGTTATGTGAAAAAAGCTCGACGTGCTACAGGTTCTACGGGTCAGAAATTACTCGAATTGCTAGAAATGCGCCTAGATAACACCGTTTTTCGCTTAGGGATGGCTGGAACTATTCCTGCGGCCCGTCAATTGGTGAATCACGGTCATGTGATGGTTAATGGTAGAGTGGTTGATATTGCCAGCTATCAATGTCGTCCTGGAGATGTGATCGCAGTGCGTAATCAAGATCGCTCTCGTCGTTTAGTTGAGGCTAATATTGCTTATCCTGGGTTAGCGAACCTTCCTAGTCATTTAGAGTTTGATAAAAACACCTTCACCGGAAAAGTCAATGGAGTGGTTGAACGGGAATGGGTGGCGTTACAAATTAATGAACTGTTAGTGGTTGAATACTATTCTCGGAAAGCTTAGAGAAAAGTTGGACAACCAAACAGGTTGTCCTTTCTCTGGTTTCTTTAATATTGAGCCAATTTAGGGATTTAGTAAATGATATTACCAACTCGTCTATCAAATACGAGTCTATACGAAACTGATTATTATGGTTGGTTAGAAACTACCATAGAAAAGTTGCGATCGCGTCAGTTTTCTGTCCTGGACTTAGAAAATTTAATTGAAGAATTAGAAAGTATGGGCAGAACTGATTTACGAATGGCTAATAGTTTAATTAAACAAATTATTATTCATCGTCTTAAATTAGATAATTTACCTGATATTGATCCAAGAAAACATTGGCAAAAAGAAATTAATAATTTCCAAGAACAGTTAGAAGATTTACTATCCTCATCTTTGAGCGCAAAAATTGATTTAGATAAACTTTACAATCGAGCTAAAAAAGATATTTTAGTGGATTATTTAATTGATTTACCTCAATGTTGTCCTTATTCTCTTGCTGATTTATTAGATTCTCAATAATTTAATAAATCAGGTTTAACAAAAAATATGATCTCCCTAAATCCCCCTTCAGCAAGGGAGACTTATAAGTAGGGGGTCAATTATTAAAAGGCTAAAGCCTTATCCTATAAAAACGAAGTCCGCCTTCGCGGACAGCCATTATAAGTTGCGCAGGCAACCTTTGTTTATATAGCTTAACTCTAAAGAGTTAAAATAGACTTGACTTGACAAACAATCTTTAAAACAATGACATCAGAAGCAGATAAACAAAGAGATAGGCAGATTTATCAAGAAATTTTAGCGGGGAGAAAGTTCTCTTTAGCTGAGGCAATCGGTCAAGAAGCAGGCGATTTTTTAAAGGGAGAATCTCCTGTCCCGAAATTATTACAAGCTATTACAGAAATTAATAACTTTATTGCTAATAATTTAGAGGATTCATTAGGAGCATTACAAGGAGTTTTACAAACCTGGGTAACAACAGATGAAGCGGCCGTTAGTAGTCATTTGGATAAGCCTTTGTTGGCCTTACAAGACATTTTAGAATCAGTAATTAACAACGATCAATTATTATATGAATTGGTGAGACAAGTTGATTTTAAATGGGGTCAAATTTATGATGAAAAACCCTATTTTCAACAGCCAGGGAGTCAGCCTCATGTTGATGATGAATATACTCATGAGTCAGTTCGATCACAACTGATGGCATTACTAAACAAATTAAACCTGTAGATCCGTAGGGGTCAAGGGCCCTTGACCCCTACATTTGGGGAATTTTCGTAGGTTGGGTTGAGGAACGAAACCCAACACATCCCAGGGACTGGCGTTGGGTTTCACTATCGTTCAACCCAACCTACATTTATGTAAAACTTCCGTTGAATAATACTATGATTTAAATGAAAATTCTCCTAAGTGTTAATTTTTATATTGATTAGGGAAATTTAAGAATAGAAAATATGACCAATCCATCAGCTAAACATTTATGAATAAATTGAAAAAAAGCTATGAAGTTTTGGGAGTTTCTCCTGATGATACAAAAGAGCAAATTCAACAAGCTTACAGAGATTTAATCCAGGTATGGTATCCATATAGTTATGGATACAATCCTCGTCTACAGAAACAGGCAAAAGCTAAACTAAAAGAAATTAATTTAGCTTATGAAGAGATCATAAAAAGTCGCTCAAGCAGTGAAAATACTGATTGTGCTACACAAGTCAACGATTCTCAAGAAAAGAATTCAACTGAAGTTGATTTTAAGATTTTTACACAATTTATACTAAGTCTTTTTCAGCTAACACCAGAGGAGCAACAAAAACTGGAAAAAGAAATCAAAAAGAAAACAAATGTCGAGGAAAAGAAGTCGCAAGTACACTTTAAGATTTACGTCGCTTACCCTAACTCAGTCGTCACCAACTGCGATATGATAGGAATTGCAGTAGAAGAATTGCATTTCGGGCTATCATAGATCTTGTCAAAACTCTTTGAGTATTTTTAAGAGTAAATTAGTCATGGATTTGTGGTAGAAAGGGTAAATTTACGATAAAATAAGAGCCAAAGACTAAAAACAGTGAGAGAAGGTGACTCCTTCACGAACTTTACTCTTAAATGCCGAAGACAGTTTTAGCTAGTAAGGCGGTAGGCGTTTGGGGTTTCAGCCTGGGTCATGGGTGAGAAGCGACAGTCCATGATGAAGCACCGAAATAAACCTCAATGTGACATAATATACTACGTTGTATCAGTTTTATGTAGCAGCAAAATACAATTTGTTAGGAGGAATCACTGTGATTAAATCTTTAGTTCGTTTTGTTGTTGTATTGGTACTTGTTGTTAGCTGTTTTGCTTTTGTCGGCCCAGCTAATGCCGCTAAAACCTTAAACCCCGTTGATGCGAAATTAACCACCGAGTTTGGTCAAGCAATTGACTTAAATAATAGCAATATTCGGATGTTCCGAGAATTACGGGGCTTTTACCCTAATTTAGCCAGTAAAATCATTAACAACTCTCCCTATGACCAAGTAGAAGATGTGTTAGAGATTCCTGGTCTGAGTGAAACCCAGAAAGCACGTTTACAAGCTAATTTAGATAAGTTTGTTGTCACTCCTCCTTCTAGTGAACTTATTGAAGGAGATGATCGCTTAAACCCTGGTGTGTACTAAAAAATCAGTGAAATAGTCATTATTTTGCTAACCCACTTCCTCAAGGATGTGGGTTTTATGGTATTTGGGGTCTTGCCTACTCTAAAGGGTAAAATTAAAAAAATTTCTAGGAAAATAAAAGTTACTTTGATATCTTCCCTCAATAAAGCTAATTCTCTTGATACTGATTCTTTGACTACCGCTTTTGATATTCTGGTGGTAGGATCGGGAGCGGCCGGATTATATGCAGCCTTGTGTTTACCTGCTCACTATCGAGTTGGACTAATTACTAAAGATACCCTCAAAACAGGGGCCAGCGATTGGGCCCAAGGTGGTATTGCTGCTGCGATCGCTCCTGATGATTCCCCTAAGTTTCACTGTGATGATACTCTCAAAGCAGGGGCTGGCTTATGTGATAATCGTGCGGTGCAATTTTTAGTCGATCACGCGGCCACTGCTATAGAATCTCTAGTTGAGATGGGAGTAGGGTTTGATCGTAAAAATGACCAACTGGCCATGACTCTCGAAGCAGCCCATTCTCATCCTCGTGTACTTCATGCGGCTGATACTACAGGACGGGCTATTGTCAGTACCTTAACAGAAAAAGTCCTAGAACGGCCTAATATTAAGATTATCCCCCAAGCAGTGGCCCTGCAATTGTGGCTGGATGATACTAAAAAGCAGTGTCAGGGAATTAGTATGCTGTATCAAGGGCAAATTAGCTGGATTCGATCTGCTGCGGTTATTTTAGCCACAGGAGGCGGAGGCCAAGTCTATGCTCAAACTACAAATCCGTCTGTCAGTACAGGGGATGGAGTGGCTTTAGCTTGGCGAGGAGGGGCTATTGTTCGAGATTTAGAATTTTTTCAGTTTCATCCAACCGCTTTAACTAAACCTGGGGCCCCCCATTTTCTCATTAGTGAGGCGGTACGAGGAGAAGGGGCCCATCTAGTTGATGCTCAAGGAATACGTTTTGCTTTTGAATATCATACAGCAGGAGAATTGGCCCCAAGAGATGTGGTTAGTCGGGCTATTTTTAACCATTTGCAAAAAACTACCCCAGATTCGGTTAATGCTCATGTTTATCTGGATTTACAACCTATTGAACCAGAACGCATTAACCGTCGTTTTCCTAATATTATTCAAGTTTGTCGCAAATGGGGCATAAATGTCTTGGAAGAACCCATTCCTGTGGCTCCTGCGGCTCATTATTGGATGGGAGGGGTTGAGGTAGACCTTAATAACTCTACCTCCATTCAAGGTCTTTATGCCATTGGTGAGACTGCCAGTACAGGAGTACATGGAGCTAATCGTTTAGCGAGTAATTCTTTGTTAGAATGTCTGGTGTTTGCGGCGCAATTATCCAAACTTGAGGGACTGTCTACACCTCTGGTTAATCTTAGTCTAATTTCTCCAGTTCAAGAAAAGGGAGATTGGGAAGAAGAAATGCTATTAATTAACCAAATTCGTGAGGATTTACCTATTTTGATGTGGCAAAGTGCGGGGATTTGTCGGACTCAACCTGTGTTAGAATCCGCTCTAGAACAAGTAGTCTTATGGCGCTCGCAATTAGCTGGTCTTAACTGTAGTCATTATGTGTTTGACTTATTGCCTGGTCAACAGGTTATCTTTGAATCATTAACGGCACAGATGAGTTTGCGAGTTTGTGCAGAAACTCTAAATTTATTGGATATTGCTTATTTAATTCTGAAAAGTGCTTTATTTCGGACAGAAAGTAGAGGGGGACATTATCGAGGAGATTATCCGAAAACTTGCCCAAAATGGGAAGTACATACTCTAATTGTGGATCATTATTGGTGGACAAATCCCGTCAATTAATTACAATTATTCGTTATCATTGCAGAAATAACACTGAGTGAAGATTCAAACCAACTTTATTTTTAGATTGATTAATGATCTTTACTCAATTAAAGTAACAGGATGAAAAAAAATCTGGACATTTAACTCAGAATGTTCCCCAATACTAGACACTTAAAATTTGCTATATGAATAACTATCGGTTTACTGTATTAATAATTATCTATCTAGCTTGTTTGGGCTGGACTCCTAATAATACCAGATCATTTTCCGTCTCTAATTCAACTATTATAGGCAGGGAAATTACACAAGTTGCCCAAGTAAGAGCCAATAATTCTGCTAAAAATTCATTATCTCAACAGGATAATTCTGCTTACAGAAACTATATGAAAGCAGGATATCGCGCTGCTAAAGAGAAAGAATATCAAAAAGCTCTAGAAAAGTTTAATCAAGCTCTTAAAGATCGTCCTGAAGATATTTATGCTCAACAAGCAATTCAGAATGTTGAATTCTATTTAGCTAAAAATGCGAATCCTTTAACCAGTAATAACAATTTTTTATTAGTTTTATTAGTAGGATTAATTATTATTACTATTGCTCTTGGAATAATGAATTGGTTCTTATTTCGCCGTTTAAGTTTTTATTCTCCTAATAAGTCTAAAACAGAATTGTTTGAATCTTCTAAAAAATTAAAAGAGGATGATGAGGTTCAGGAAATTGATTTGGAATTGGATGCTGAAGAAACTCATGATTATTCAGAAAATAATGGAGTTAATACTACGGTTGTATCGCAAGTTTTAACAAATGAAACTGCTTTACAAATTCAATCTACTACTAGAATTCCTAGTAGAGATCCTCTGGAAATATTAATTCAAGATTTAAAAGAAACTGACCCTAAAAAAAGGCGTAAAGCGATTTGGGAATTAGCGCAAAAGTCTGATTCTAGAGCGATGAAACCGTTAGTAGATTTAATGATTGATACAGATTCTCAAGAACGTACTTTAATTTTAGAAGCTTTGTCTCAAATTAGTGCTCGTACTCTTAAACCAATGAATCAAGCTTTAGCTATTTCTTTACAAGATAAAAATCCTCAAGTTCGTAAGAATGCTATTAGAGATTTAACTAGGGTTTATGAGTTAATGTCTCAAATTAGTCAATTACTTTGTCATGCTATTGATGATGTTGATATTGATGTTAAAGAGACAGCAAAATGGGCCGTTAATCAAATAAATATGCAAATGCCACCTCGTTTAGATATTCTTAATCGTAACTCTCCTCCTGAGATAACTGTTGAGCAATCTTATTCGGATTCAAAAGAGAGTAATTAATTATGAATATTGAAACTTTTAAGCAAAAAGATATTTTAGTTAAATTGTATGATCAACACTTTAATCTATGGTTAGAAACAACGGCTAACTTATTACAAAATCGTCAATTTGATCAGATTGATTATGATAATTTAATTGAAGAAATTGAGGCAATGGGAAGAAGTGAAAAACACGCGCTTGTTAGATTTTGAGTTTTTACCTGAATAATTTATGTGAATTTAATTATTTTCCTTGAATATAGTTTAAAATGAAACTAAGGTTAAATTTTCAATGGATTAATATGAATCAAACAATTACTGCTATTTTTGATGGTCAAGTTTTAAAACCAGAAACCCCCTTAAACTTGGAACCTAACCAACGCTATACTATTACTATAACATCCGAAACTACAACTACTACTAATAATAATGGATGGGATGTTATAGAATCATTAATAGGGACAGTAGATGCACCTGATGATTGGTCATTAGAACACGATACTGAATAAACGGGATCAATATTATACCAAAGCAAAACAATTATTTCCTCGTTTAATATCAGCAAAAGAAGTCTGGATCACTGAAGCTGTTTTAATTGAAGTTGGTAATGGTTTAAGTGGAATAAATCGCACAGAAGCATTTCAATTTATTCAGCAATGTTATCAAATTAGAAATATGAGAGTCATCAGCGTTGATACTAAATTATTGCAACGTGGGTTACTATTTTATCAAAGTCGTTCAGATAAAACTTGGGGGTTAACTGATTGTATTTCTTTTGTTGTGATGCAGCAACAGGAACTAAGGGATGCACTAACAAGCGATCGCCATTTTATACAAGCAGGTTATCATGCTTTGATGCTTGAAATTTAGAGACAAATTATTATTTGACCCTTTCAGGATTATTTGGAAGACTTTTTAAAGTAATTGCTGTAAATCAGGCATTTTAAATCCCTTTCCTGGTTTTTGTGTACTTATTAATAGATACTGTTAAAACGATATACTATAACTATAACACCTGAAACTGAAACTACCAATGATGATGGATGGGATGTTATTGAACCATTAATAGGAACAGTCGATACACCTGATGATTGGTCATTAGAACACGATCATTATCTCTATAATGCTTGAATTATAGAGGATGATTTTTATTATACTCTTTAACTCGCTGCAAAATCTGTAAATTGGCGATTAAAAGGAGAACGAAATCCTAAGACAATATTTTCCTTCGATACTCCTGCTTCTAGTAATTGACTAGCAATTCCTTCTTCTGTAAAATCTCGCTGAATCCAAAATTTATTATCTTTAATATCAACATGAATAGGACAACCATAAATTTGTTTTTCTCCTTCCCATCCGACATATAATAATAAATAATGATGGTTTTGAGGATCAAAAACTATCTGGGTTTCTATTGGTTGATTTTGAGGATGTTTGTCAGCATAATTCTGAATAATATCCTGAATTAATTGTTTATAGGTGAGGGTTTCCATAAAATAATTTCTCCTTTTTTGGGGTTGACAATAATTAATTTAATAGAGTAATTCTTAATAATTTTTTGGATAAAGCTATCTTTAAAAAAGTTCTGGTAAATATCATCAGGAATTGCTAAATATAAAATTCTATCGGGTTCAAATTCCTCTAATGCTAATCGATAATTGAGAAATTGACCAACTGCTAAATGAAAATCTGTTACAGCAGATAATCCAATAAAGCTTTTTACTTCTACTGCTATTTTAATGGTTTCCTTCTCAGCTATAAGTAGTTTACTTGCTGCTAAATCAATAAATATCCCTATTTTTTCACTCACTCTTAAAAAAAAAGGATCGTGGGTAATTATCCAGCTATCTTTTTCTAAAGCATCTCGAACAATTTCATGGACAACATCTTTAGCAGACATAAGGAAATATATTAAAGGTCAGCTACAGTAAACCCTGTACTCAATATAGCATATTCTTGCAAATTTAATTTACTTGAAGCTTGTTTATTAATTATTAAGTTACTTTTGCAAGAGATCTAATATATAATGAATCAGTTTCATAATAATAATTTAATTTCATGATTTTTTCTCATTTATAACTTAAGTGATTGGATAAAATTAATTATAAAATACTAATTAATTAATAACTAATGAGATGGTAACTGATATATTATAATCTTTATCGTTGTCTTAGCATCAAAAATGCCACAATAAAGAAAGATAGATAGATGGACTCATCATCAAGGAAACCACAATGACCAAAACTGCACCCTCTCTCACTGGTAGTCAAATACGGGATAAATTTCTACAATTTTACGCTAAGAAACAACACCAAATCTTACCTAGTGCATCGTTAGTTCCCGAAGACCCTACCGTTTTACTGACTATCGCGGGAATGCTTCCTTTTAAACCCATTTTTCTCGGTCAGAAGCAACCTGACTTCCCTCGTGCGACTACTTCCCAAAAATGTATCCGTACTAATGATATTGAAAATGTGGGACGGACGGCCAGACATCATACTTTTTTTGAGATGTTAGGTAATTTTAGCTTTGGAGACTACTTCAAAGAACAAGCAATAAAATGGGCCTGGGAACTGTCTACAAAGGTGTTTAAATTACCTGCTGAAAACATTGTAGTTAGTGTCTTTGAAAATGATGATGATGCGTTTAAAATTTGGGAGAATATTATTGGTATTTCTCCTCAACGTATTAAAAGAATGGGAGAAACAGATAATTTTTGGAAAGCTGGCCCTACTGGTCCCTGTGGCCCTTGTTCAGAATTATATTATGATTTCCATCCCGAATTAGGAGATAAAAATATTGACTTAGAAGATGATTCCCGTTTCATCGAGTTTTATAACTTGGTTTTTATGGAATATAATCGTGATGCAGATGGCAATTTAACCCCGTTGCAAAATAAGAATATTGACACGGGTATGGGGTTAGAAAGAATGGCTCAAATTCTGCAAAAAGTACCCAATAATTATGAGACAGATCTGATTTTTCCTATTGTTGAAACAGCCACAAATTTAGCCGAAATTAACTACCAAAAAGCAGAAGAAAAGATCAAGGTATCTTTAAAAGTGATTGGTGATCATGTGCGATCTGTTGTTCACATGATTGCTGATGGAATTACGGCCTCAAATACTGATAGAGGATATGTTTTACGTCGTCTCATTCGTCGAGTCGTTCGTCATGGTCGGTTAATAGGAATTGAAGGAGAATTTATTAACAAAGTTGCTGAAAGTGCGATCCAACTTTCGCAGGACGTTTATCCTCAAGTTAGGGAACGGGAAACCTTTATTAAGGGAGAATTACAACGGGAAGAAGTCGCATTTTTGAAAACATTAGAACGAGGAGAAAAGTTACTCGCTGAAATTATCGAAAAGACTAATAAACAAGGTCAAATTTCTGGTGTCGATGCTTTTACTTTATATGATACTTATGGGTTCCCTTTAGAGTTAACTCAAGAAATTGCTGAAGAAAGTAATTTAACGGTTGATGTCGATGGGTTTGAAGCAGAAATGAAGAAGCAGCAAGAACGGTCAAAAGCTGCTCATGAAACTATTGATTTAACGGTACAAGGTAGTCTCGATAAGTTAGCAGAAAATATTCATCCGACAGAATTTTTAGGATATCATCACTTGCAATTAACTGCTAAGGTTGAAGCTGTGTTATTCGCGGGTAAAACTGTTGATCAAGCTGAAGCAGGAACTGAGATTCAAATAGTTTTAGAGAAAACCCCATTCTATGGAGAGTCAGGAGGACAGATAGGCGATCGCGGTTATTTGACAGGCGATAATTTAGTTATTCGAGTTGATGATGTCAAAAAAGAATCGGGTATTTTTGTACATTTTGGACGCATACAAAGGGGGACTGTTTCGGTTAATGATACGGTGACTGCTACTATTGATCGCGCTTGTCGTCGTCGGGTTCAAGCTAATCATACAGCGACTCATTTATTACAAGCTGCTTTGAAGAAAGTAGTTGATGACTCTATTTCTCAAGCAGGATCATTAGTTGCTTTTGATCGTCTCAGATTTGATTTTAATTGTCCCCGTGCTGTTACACAAAATGAGTTACAACAAATTGAGGATTTAATTAATACTTGGATCGCTGAAGCACACGATACAGAAATCTCAATTATGTCCTTAGATATAGCTAAAGAAAAAGGTGCTGTGGCTATGTTTGGGGAGAAATATGGGGCAGAAGTTCGGGTGATTGATGTTCCTGGGGTTTCTATGGAGTTGTGTGGGGGAACTCATGTTAAGAATACTGCTGAAATTGGACTGTTTAAAATTATGTCAGAAAGCGGTATTTCTTCAGGAGTAAGACGTATTGAAGCGGTAGCAGGGCCAGCAGTTTTAGAATATCTGAAAGTACGGGAAACTGTGGTTAAAGATCTCTGCGATCGCTTTAAAATTAAACCGGAAGAAATCAGCGATCGTATTACTACTTTACAGTCTGAACTTAAAGGAACTCAAAAAGAATTAGAAGCGGTTCAACAAGAACTAGCAATTGCTAAATCTGAGCAATTATTAACCAAAGCAGAATCAATTGGTGAGTTCAAAATATTGGTGTCAAATATGGGAGAAATGGACGCAAAATCTTTACAAACTGCTGCAGAAAGGTTACAACAAAAATTAGGAGAAGGTGCGGTTATTTTGGGTGCTATTCCCGAAGAAGGAAAGGTTAGTTTAGTGGCTGCTTTTAGTCCTAAAGTTTACAAAGATAAGAAGTTACAGGCTGGTAAATTTGTCGGAGAAATTGCTAAAATATGTGGAGGTGGTGGCGGTGGTCGTCCTAATTTAGCTCAAGCTGGAGGACGAGATCCTAGTAAGTTACCAGAAGCTTTAGAAACTGCTAAACAACAGTTAATTGAAACCTTAAAAGGTTGATAACATCTAGCTACTTTGTAGGGGTTTAACACTGTTCATTGGTGTCAACTTAAGGTGAAAGTCAATAGGTGTAAGCTGTCCCATTATCTCACCCACACCCTGCCAAGGGTGGGGTTAACTGTACAAAGCCTGCCTACGCAGGCTAATCTTAATAAAAGTCCGCGCTCGTCGGGCTTTGTTTGTATAGCCACAGGCTTTAGCCTGTTGGCACTTGGAACTAAGTTGACACCAATGAACAGTGTTAAACCCCTATCTCTGGGGTACTTTTCAGACATTTAATATCTTTAATAAAGGTAGGAAGATACTCTATTTTCATTCTTGTTCTAATTCGGTTAATGCTTCTTCTAAACTTAAAGGAGTTTCATTTTTGACTTCCATCATGGCACGATAAAGTCCTTCATCTTCAATAGCTTCAATGATGTGCTTATAGTCCTGAAAATTGATGACTACTTTCAAGATATTACCTTGAGTATCGGTAATTAATTCTTGAGCAAAAGGATAATTTTTAGCGTTCATTATTTCTCCTTCATTTTTTGCGTAATTCATAAATATTATTATAATTGATTGCGAATTATATTTCACTAACGCACTTACAAAATAATTATTGGTAATCTAAATATGTTTATTTTTTGCCCTTTTCTTGTTCAATTCTTTGCTGAATAGCTTCTTCCCCAATTCTAATATTTTCTTCAATTGGTTGACCATCATCTGTAAACATAGCAGGATATCGCTTGATTTCTACCCCAGGAGGTGTGCTAAAAAGCAGACGAATTGCCTCTAGATCATCTCGATGTTCTAAAACATAGCTTTTCAGTTCAGCTTTGCTCATTTTTTCAAAATCTGGTTTCATAAGAAGTACCATTCTCCATCAGAAGGGACAATAATTTCTAGTTCATCACCTGCTAAAATATAGACAGATCCGACTTGAGGATCAAAGCGAAATAAATGAATGTCTAAGTAGCTATTAGATAACCACTGACAGACTCGTAAATAGCATTGAGCTTGTTTATTAGTTGGGTAAATAATATTTGCCTCCATTATGACATATTGATCTTAAACTTGATAAATTATCGGACGATAGGTAGGATTAGGAATAGGTTTTCCTTGTTAATCCTCAATAATTATACAAACTAAACAATCAAAAAAATTGTTATAATACAGAAAAGTTTAAGACAGATCGAGTTAAAATGAAAACAATTCCAACTCCCACAACTTCCCCATCTTGGCAACGTTTTCAATGGATTTTTGATCCCGTTAGTTATTTAGAAAATAACCAAGCTAAATATCCTGATATGTTTATTGCTAGTGGGATCGGATTTGGCGATCGCGTGATCATGACAAGCAATCCTCAAGCAATACAAGAAGTTTTAACCAACGATCGCAAACTATTTAACGCACCTAGCGGATTTAATAGCATTTTACGGCACGTTGTCGGAAATTCTTCTACTATGTTAATAGAGGGCGATCTGCACCGAAAACGCCGTCAATTAGTGATGCCATCCTTTCATGGGGAACGTCTCAAAGCATACGGAGACAGAATCATCGGTATTACCCATGAAGTCATGACTCAACTGCCGATAGATCAGCAGTTTCTTGCTCGAAATGTCATGCAAAGTATCTCTCTACAAATCATTATAGAGACAGTATTCGGCATTACTCAAGGGGAACGCTATCAACAAATTAAACAGCTATTTGGGGAGTTAACTGAATTATTTGAGTCTCCTTTGACTTCTTCCTTTCTCTTTTTCTCCTTTTTGCAACAAGACTGGGGAAAATGGAGTCCTTGGGGTAAATTTTTGCATCGAAGACAACAAATAGACAAATTAATCTATGCAGAAATTGGCGATCGCCATGCTAATCGAGATCCCAACCGCACCGATATTTTAGCCTTATTGATGTCATCAAGAGATGAAGAAGGCAACCCCTTAACTGACGAAGAATTACGAGATGAACTGATGGGGTTATTGTTAGCAGGTCATGAAACCACAGCAACGGCTATGTCTTGGGCGTTGTATTGGCTTCATTGTACCCCAGAAGTCAAAAATAAACTATGTGAAGAATTAGCCAGTCTTGGGGAGTCTCCTGATGCAATGGATATCGCACGTCTTCCTTATCTAACGGCGGTATGTAACGAAACATTAAGAATTTGCCCCGTAGCAATGTTAACCTTTCCGAGAGTGGCTCAAGAACCTGTAGAAATTATAGGATATCCTATTAAACCAGGGGACATTGTAATGGGTTGTATGTATCTGACTCATCAACGAGAAGATCTTTATCCTAACCATCATGAATTTCGTCCAGAAAGATTTTTAGAGAGACAATATTCTCCTTATGAATTTATTCCCTTTGGTGGTGGAGTAAGACGTTGTTTAGGAGAAGCTTTAGCACAATTTGAGATGAAATTAGTGTTAGCTACTATTATGACTAATTATCAACTGAAATTAGGAGATACAAGACCAGAAAAATTACAACGACGAGGGGTAACTTTAGCCCCCGCAAGAGGAGTTAAAATGATTAAAGAAAAGAGACTTTCTCTGATTCACCAAAAGGATACAGTTCAAGTAAGTTAGATACTGGGATGATTTAACATCAAAGTAAAAGGAGAATAAATGATGACAACTGTTACTGAATCAGATATTCAAGAATTAAAAACCTTAATTCAATCGCAAACCGAACAGTTAAATACTATTCAACAAATACAAAATGAGCAATTTCATACTATTCACAAAGAGATTACTGATTTGAAACTTAGTAATGCTAAGATTGAAGGAATTCTTCAAAGTCAACAACCTTTTATGCAAAAAATGCCAGATTTAGCAGAAAAAATAGGTGAATTAAAAAACTGGAAACAGATAGGATTGATCTTTGTAACGGCTGTTATCAGTTCAATCTTTAGTGGTACGATGGGTGGGGTAATTGGTTGGTTACTTCGTAGTGCAAAACCTTAAAAAAGCTAAAATGCTAATTAATTGAACGGATGAGATACGATTAACTTAGATAAAGCTTTAGGGGTTGCTAAAGAGAAGTTAAAATAAGAATATTAGGGTAGATTTTATCCTACCTTGATTTAATAATATTGAGATTAGTTAACATTAAAATAAAGAAAGAGACAGATCAATTATGGTAGTAAAAAATGAGATTATAGCAAACTTAGATAAACTTCCTGAAGCGTTGCAAATAGAAATTCTTCATTACTCAGAATACCTAATTAGCCGTTATTTGCAACAAAATCAAGAACAAAAATCGACCAAAAGAGGATGTTTAGGTATTTTAAAAGGTAAAATTGTGATGTCAGATGATTTTGATGAACCCTTAGAAGAAATGAAAGAATAAAAGATATGTCCAAACATTTACTCTACACTATTTTTAAAATCATTGTCATTCTTTTAGGAATTTTACTATCTTTTGAATTACTTTCTAATTTAGTAGTTCAAGGATTATGGTTTCAAGAAGTGGGTTATCTAAACACCTTTTTGAAACGACTATTTTGGCAATTAGGATTATTCGGAATTACTACTAGCTTTTCTATTTGGTTTTTGCTGAATAATTTGCGTCAAGCTAATCGTTATCAGTGGGATTATGTGCCAGAAACCCCGTCAAAACGAACTAAAAGAAGAGAACGTTTAAAAGCAAAATCGAAAACCTTACCTGAATCTCATAGTTTTGGTTTATTTCTCTTATTATCCTTAATATTAGGATTAGGGATACTGACTGGCTTAATGTTACTTTATTGTGGTCAAGTTGCCTATGATGTTTGGACACCTGATTTAACCCTTCCTGATGTTAGACCACCCCTTCCTAGACCCTTTTTCTTAAATTCTCTTCCTGAACTTATTAATCAGATTAGCCAAAATCTTGGGAAAATCGGATTGATTGGAGTTTTACTCTCGTTAATTTTGATTAATTCTCAATTGGGTTTAAAAATAATAGCAATACTTTTTAGCGTAGTTTTTGGATTAGTAATCTCAGGAAATTGGACAAGAATTCTTCAAAATTTTAACGCTACTTCTTTTGGCAAAATAGATCCTGAATTTCATCATGATATTAGTTTTTATATCTTTAAACTACCCTCCTGGAAATTACTTGATTTTTGGTTAGGGGGACTATTTCTCTATGGATTGATTTCTGTTTCACTCACTTATTTACTATCAGCTAAAAGTCTATCTCAAGGAAAATTTCCTGGCTTTTCTCGTCAACAATTATGTCATTTATATGTCTTAGGTGGGTTAAGCATGACGGTGATGGCACAACGCCACTGGCTATCTCGTTATCAATTATTATACTCTCCTCGTGGTATAGCTTATGGGGCTAGTTATACGGATATTCATGTACAATTACCTGCCCTTACTTTATTATCATTAGTAGCTAGCGGGATCGCTATTTGGTTACTATTTAAAGGCATAACCGCTTGGGGTAAACCCACCATTATTAGATCACTTCATAGCAAACCTTTACCTCATTTTCCCTTTTCTCCCTTGCCATTTGCCATTTATTTACTAATTCTAATTGTCGCCTTAGTAGGGAGTGAAATTGTCCAAACCTTAATCGTTGAACCTAATGAACTTGCTCGTGAACGTCCTTATATTGAGCGTACTATTGCCTTAACACGGGCTGCTTTTAATTTAAACAAAATCGAATTTGACACCCTAGATGCACAGGGAAGATTAACAGCAAAAGCCCTAGAAAAAAATCATTTAACCATTAATAATATACGTTTATGGGATGCTCGTCCCTTGCTACAAACTAACCGTCAACTTCAACAAATTCGCCTTTATTATAAATTTCTTGATGCCGATATTGATCGCTATACTCTCCCAGTAGGAGACGAAAATCCGTTAATTAGAAATGCTAAAAAACAAGTATTAATTGCCGCTAGAGAACTTGACTATACTCAAGTACCTCAACAGGCTAAAACTTGGGTTAATCAACATTTAGTATATACTCATGGTTATGGATTTACCCTTTCGCCCGTGAACCGCGCAGATGAAGGGGGACTTCCTTACTATTTCGTAAAAAATATCGGGACAGCTAATGCTGCTGGAGAGTTACAAACCTCCAGTGAAGGAATTCGTGCTAACATTCCAATTGAGAATCCTCGTCTTTATTTTGGGGAATTAACTAATACTTACATCATGACCAATACGAAGGTCAAAGAGTTCGATTTTCCGAGTGGGGAAGATAATGTTTATAATATTTATAGTGGTAGGGGTGGCATTCAAATTGGTTCCCCTTTCAAACGGCTAATATTTGCTATCTATCTTAAAGACTGGCAAATGCTATTTACCGATAACTTTACTTCTCAGACTCGTTTATTATTTCGCCGTAATATTAACCATCGTATTCGAGAAATTGCCCCATTTCTTCAGTTTGATAAAGATCCCTATTTAGTTACAGCCAAGGTCAATAATTCTGATAATTCAGCCTCAGAAAGTCCTCTTTACTGGATGATTGATGCTTATACTACTACTGATAGTTATCCCTATTCTGATCCCGGAAATCGTAATTTTAACTATATTCGTAATTCGGTCAAAATTGTTATTAATGCTTACAATGGCGAGGTTAATTTTTATGTAGTTGATCCGAATGATCCTCTAATTCAAACTTGGACTAAAGTTTTCCCCAAATTATTTAAGTCTTTCGGCGATATGCCTATGAGCATTAAGGCACATATTCGCTATCCCAAAGACTTATTTAGCACTCAATCAGAACGATTACTAACTTATCATATGATTGACCCCCAAGTCTTTTATAATCGAGAAGATCAATGGCGTATTCCTCAAGAAATCTATGGAGAAAAACAACAGCCTATTGAACCTTATTATCTGTTAATGGGTGTGACAGGTGACTCTCAAGAATTCATTTTAGTACATTTTTTCACCCCCACTAGCCGTAATAATTTAATTGCTGGTTTTTTTGCTCGTTCAGATGGCAATAATTATGGCAAAATGCGCTTAATTCAATTACCCAAAGAACGAGTTATTTATGGGCCGGAACAAGTTGAAGCTTTAATTAATCAAGATCCAGTTATTTCTCAACAGATTTCTCTCTGGAATCGTCAAGGTTCTAAAGTCATTCAAGGCAATCTATTAGTGATTCCTTTTTTCTCTGAACAATCCCTTTTATATGTTGAACCATTATATCTAGAAGCTGAACAAAATAGTCTTCCTACATTAGTCAGAGTTATTGTGGTTTATGAAAATAAAATTATTATGGCAGATACCCTAAATCATGCCCTAAAGTCTATTTTTAAATCTGATGAATTACCCTCCTAGTTTTTAGTTTCTGTATTTACCCCCTAGACTTAGTGTGTCCAGGGGTTTATTATTAACCTAGAAAAGCTTGTACAGGGAAAGTTAGTAATCCTGATTCTTGATCTCAAAAACCACGATAATGATGAGTCGGTTATTTTTATCTTTAAAAAAATTACACCAATTAATTCGATTATTTACTATTTTTAGCCTTTTTATTGCCCTAACTGTTGCCTGTAACCCAAAATCGAGTTCTCCCCCCATCCAAGTCTCCCAAACTAATAGCGATCGCATTACCATTGGTACTACCGAGCAACCTCGTACTATCGACCCGGCGGATAGTTATGAATTATCAGGTCTTGTGGTCATTTATAATCTCAGTGATACTCTCTACACCTATGAATTAGGCACTACTAATCTTAAACCCCAATTAGCGACGAAAATGCCTCAAATTAGTGAGAATGGCTTAACTTATATCATCCCCTTGCGTCAAGGCGTTACCTTTCATGATGGCACACCCTTTAATGCTGATGCGATGGTATTTTCCTTACAACGGTTTATGCAAAATGGGGGTAAACCGTCCTTTCTCTTAAGCGATACTATCGATACGGTAAAAGCCACAGGAGACTATGAAATTACTATTACCCTCAAAAAGCCATTTTCTGCCTTTCCTGCCCTATTAGCCTTTCCTGGGGCTTGCGCTGTGTCCCCTAAAGCTTATGAAATTGGGGCCGGAAAATTTAAACCCGATAATTTCATTGGAACTGGTCCTTATAAATTAGCTAAACTTAGCAGTGATTCTGTGCAATTGGATGTATTTGAAAACTATTGGGGAGAAAAACCCAAAAATACAGGGATTGATCTACAAATTTATCCAAGTAACCCCGCTAACCTCTTTAATAGCTTTCAGACTCAAGCTGTAGACGTAGCTTATAAATCTTTGTTACCCGAACAAATTAAACGGCTCAAAGAAGCAGAAAAAGCCGGAAAATGGCAAGTAATTCAAGCTTCAGGCACAGCTATCGCTTTTATGGCCTTAAATGTCACCAGTGACCCCCTTAATGCTAAACCCGTTCGACAAGCGATCGCCAGTTTAGTAGATCGTGAATTGCTTGTGGAACGCATTCTCAGAGGGCAAGGTGAACCCCTTTATAGTCTTGTTCCCACTGCCTTTGAGGCTTATCAATCCGTTTTTAAAAACCGTTACAACCAGGATAAAGCACAAGCCCAAAAAATCCTGCAAAAAGCTGGTTATTCGGCTGAAAACCCGGCAACTGTAGAAATTTGGCATTCTTCTGGTTCTACTAATTCTAGTCTAGTGGCAGCTATTCTCAAAGCCTTAGCCAAACGAGACTTAAACGGTGCTATTGCCTTTGAACCTAATAGTATTGCGGGTGCTGCCTTCTTTAAAAATGTAGGGCAAGGATTATATAATTCAACTCTATCTAATTGGTATCCTGATTTTTTAGACGCAGATAATTATCTTTATCCCTTTTTAGACTGTGCTAAAGGTTCACCAGATAAAGGGTGTATAGAAGGAGGATCTCAAAGTCAAGGGTCTTTTTATTACAGCGATCGCATGAATAAACTCATCGATCAACAACGAACAGAAGCTGATCTCACTAAGCGTAATACTATCTTGAGGGAAATTCAAGAAATTCTAGCCGAAGATGTCCCGTATATACCTTTATGGCAAACTAAAGAGTATGCTTTTGCCCAAAGGGGGATCAATGGTGTCACTATTAATCCTAGCCAAACTTTCCCATTCTGGACAATTCACAAACCTTAAAACTAATGAATACAGAAACCTCAGATAAACAAGCTTTTAAAATAAGTCTAGCGCTAGGGTTAGGGGTAGGACTTATTTACTTAGCTTTCCTCAAACCTGGAATTTGGGGTATTGATGGGACAGAAATGTTTTGGGTTTCCCATTCTTTGGTCACTAAAGGCAGTTTTGCCATTCCTTCAGGGGGAACCATTGGAATAGTGGGACGAGGAGGAGAAACCTATGCAATGCGTTACCCCTTAATTTCCCTCTTAGCTACCCCATTTGTGGCCATTGGCCTATTTTTGGCGAACTTATTAAACTTGCCTTCCCGTTATGCCGCAACAATTTGCGCCTTAGTTTTACCGCTCATTCTAACCGCTTTAACTACTTCTTTAGTTACATTATTAGCCTTACGTTTAGGAAGCAGCAAAAAAGGGGCTTATCTAGCGGGTTTAGCCTTGGCTTTTGGAACTATTGCCCTCGTCTATGCTAGAGAATTCTTTGCTGAACCTGTTCTAGCATTTATTATTGCTTTGATGCTGTATTGGGGCATTAGTAAAAATTACACAGAACACGCAGGAGCAAGTATTTTAGCGGGACTAGCTATCCTCGCTAAACCGTCCGCCATTATTTTAGGTCCCATTTTCTCTCTATATTTCTTCCTTAAAAAATATCCTTGGCGAATCATTATTGCCCCCAGTTTAGGAACAGCAATGGGGGTTTTGCTATATTTAGGTTATAATTATTTGCGCTTTGAAAGCATTTTTAGTTCGGGACAAGATAGCGATCGCTTACAATTAACGGGAATGCCCGAACGTTTGGTCGGTATGCTCTTAAGTCCAGGAGCAGGAGGGGGCTTATTTTGGTACTGTCCCCCCACAATTTTAGCAATTTGGGGCTTTCGTCGGGCTTTACGCTCAAAACCCTTAGAAGCTTGGTTAGTCGCGGGAGTCTTTTTAGGTTATTGGGTGTTGCACTCTTTTTGGGCATTTCGGGGTTGGAATTGGGGCCCTCGTTTTCTGGTTCCTGTCTTACCATGTTTATTGGCAATGACTGCTTTAATTCCTCAAAAACGGTGGAATTTATTGATCGGATTAACTTTATTCGGATTTTTCTGGAATGCTCCGACTTTAGTCTCTTACTATCAAAGGTACTATGCAGAACTCGAAGGCAAAGGAAGCCCTTATCTACTCCAAGCCTTACAATTGTGGGGTGATCCCTCTGTCGCCCCTTTATTTAATGGTTGGGGAGCCGCTTTTCGGCAAGTAGGAGATGCTTTGAGTACCAATGTCGAAGATGTCCTTAAAAATGTTGGGGCCCCACCCACTGTTGGTAATTTGGTCAGTTCTGATTTACTGAGAATTGTGGCTGTTTGGTGGTGGGTTTTGCCTGCTGCTGGAATTCCCATCTGGGTTGGCTTTATGATAGCTCTTTTCCTCGTCGGTTCAGGGGTTTGGATTTTACGTTGGGGTTGGCGACAAACAATTGACAGTGAGCAGGGAGCAGGGAGCAGGGAGCAGGGAGCAGGGAGCAGTTAAAAGTCAACAGTGGACAATGGACAATGGACAATTGATAATGGACAATGAAGAAAACGGATAATTGTTAAATCTATGAAACTTATTATTCAAATTCCTTGTTATAACGAAGAGGCAACATTAGGATTAACATTATCTGAATTACCTCGTCAATTACCAGGAATTGATATCATAGAATGGCTTATTATTAACGATGGTAGTATCGATCAAACTGTAGAAGTTGCTAAAGCTTGTGGTGTCGATCATATTGTTAATTTTGAGCATAATCAGGGTTTAGCTAAAGCGTTTATGGCTGGGCTAGAAACAGCCCTAAAACAAGGGGCAGATATCATTGTTAATACTGATGCTGATAATCAATATTGTGCTGCAGATATTCCTAAATTGATTGAACCAATTGTTAGGGGAGAGGCAGAAATTGTCATCGGTTCTCGTCCCATTCAAGATATTAAACATTTTTCACCCGCTAAAAAATTACTGCAAAAATTAGGCAGTTGGGTAGTCAGAATTGCTAGTAATACTAATATTCCTGATGCCCCTAGTGGGTTTCGTGCTATTAGTCGTAATGCAGCTTTACAAATGAATGTTTTTAGTGAGTATACTTATACACTAGAAACTATTATTCAAGCAGGACAAAAGGGAATGTTAATTACTTCTGTTCCTATTCGGACTAATGAATTTTTACGCCCTTCTCGTTTGGTTAAAAGTATTCCTGCTTATATTCGGCGATCAATTTTAACCATTGTTCGCATTTTTATGGCCTATAAACCCCTGCGTTTTTTTACGATTTTAGGAACTTTTCCTTTTAGT
This sequence comes from Aphanothece sacrum FPU1, assembly GCF_003864295.1. Taxonomy (NCBI): domain Bacteria; kingdom Bacillati; phylum Cyanobacteriota; class Cyanophyceae; order Chroococcales; family Aphanothecaceae; genus Aphanothece; species Aphanothece sacrum. The sequence goes on from NZ_BDQK01000008.1 coordinate 50,523, forward strand.
TTAGGGGTTTTATTATGTTTACGTTGGCTATTATTATATTGGGGAATGTTTGGGAATACTCCCGAAAAAGCTCGCGTTCCTAGTTTAATTTTAGCAGCAATTTTGATCTTAATTGGGTTTCAACTATGGATGTTTGGTTTAATTGCTGATTTAATGTCATTTAATCGTAAATTGTTGGAAGATATTCAATTAAGGTTACGTCGTTCTGATATTGAGAAATAAGAATTTTACTGACAATGTTTTCCCATCTACTCTAGTTGTATTAAAATACAAATAACATCGTAATCCATAATAATCCTGAAACTTGACTATAGATAGCTTTGGCGGGTATTCAATTAAGACATGAACATGGTCTGATTCACCATTAAATTCTAATACCTTAAAATTCATTTTTGATGCCACTTCTTTAAAAGATTTTTCAATTAAAGCAATCTCCGTAAACACCTTGCGTCTGTACTTGGTGACACAGATCAAGTGAATCTTTAAGTCTGAAACGCTATGACGTTCTTTACGGAGATTGCTTGACATTCTTACTGACCTTGGTTAATATATACACAGACCTATTTAGTATATCTCATGAAGCTAAGATATCACTATCGAATCTATCCGACAGACCAACAAAAGAGGCTTTTGTCTCAATTGTTTGGGTGTTGTCGGGTGGTTTGGAATGATGCTTTAGCTCATTGCCAACAAGAGTATCGGGAGGGGAAGAAAAAACCAGATAGCAAGCAACTTTCTAGTCGGTTAACGAGCCTTAAAAAGACTGAAGAAAAGATTTGGTTAGGTGAGGTTTCTGCTGTTCCTTTGCAACAAAGTCTTAGGGATTTAGATGTAGCTTTTAAGAACTTTTTTAATTCCTGTACAGGAAAAAGAAAAGGCAAAAAGGTTAAACCTCCGAAGTTTAAAAGTCGTAAATCTAAACAATCTGCTAAATTTACTAATAATGGCTTTAAGGTTAACCAGCACAATGTCTACCTAGCTAAAATAGGTAAGTTAAAAATAATCTGGTCTAGAAAATTACCGTCTGAACCATTGTCTGTAACCGTAGTTAAAGACAGTGCTGATAGATATTTCTTGAGTTTTGTCTGTGAAGTTAATCCTATTCCATTAACACTTAATAATAACTCAATAGGAGTAGATTTAGGTATCATTGATTTTGCTACATTAAGTAATAGTGAAAAAATTAAAGCACCCAAACCTTTAAAATCTAACCTTAAGCGTTTAAGAAAGCTTCAAAGAAACCTATCACGCTCCCAGAAGGGGAGTAAAAGACGTGAAGTAGCTAGAAAAAAGGTAGCTAAATTACACGCAAAAATAACTGACATTAGAACTGATTTTCTGCATAAATTATCTACTAAACTAATTCAGGAAAACCAACTGATAGCTTTAGAAGATTTAAACGTTAGTGGAATGATTAAAAATCGTAAGCTTTTCCGTACTATTTCAGATCTGGGATGGCGTAGTTTTAGGACTATGCTAATAGCTAAAGGAGAAATGTATGGACGAGACGTTAGGGTAATTGACCGATGGGAACCTACTAGCCAAGTGTGTTCTTGTTGTGGTTTTAAAGGCGGTAAAAAAGAGTTAAATATCCGAGAATGGACGTGCTTAAATTGTGGCACAGTTCACGACCGTGATGTTAACGCTTCAAAAAATATTTTAAAAGTGGCCGGTGGGCAATCGGACACTAAAAATGGACGTGGAGGAAGACGTAAGACTACATCTTTAGTAGCAGTATCCTGTGAAGCGTCAACCACCCCTCAATACAAGCAACGAAAGCTTGTTCTAAGGGAATCCCCGCCGTTCTACGGCGCGGGTGGATGTCAATGACGGTATTTCTTTCTACTTTACAATATTTCGCCGTAGGTCGAGATATTGAAGCAGATACCTATGAACCCCATGATCGCTTGGTTATTCTCTTTAGTTTAGTCATTACGCTTTTGGGGACTGGAATTATTTATTTTGTTTGTATAAGTCCTTTGAATATTTTTGATAAAACATGAATACTTTTAACTATTAAATCTATGAATAAAGACTTATTTGCTACTGAAGCGATCGCTCAAATTCCTAAACTTTTAACTCTTCTTGATCGTAATCCTCATAGTCCTACTTATGGTTGTTTTGATCGGAATTTTTGGCAATATAAAATCATTGACTTTCCTAGTGGAATGTCTCAAGAATTTGTCTATCCCCTAGCATTAGCTTATCAGACAAATATTCCTAATAACCCTTTTTATGAACAACCAATTATTAAAAATTGGGTAGAAGCAGGAATTCTCTATGCTGCTGAAAGCGCACATTCTGATAGTTCTTGTGATGACTATTTTCCCTTTGAAAGAGCAGGAGGTGCTGCCGCTTTTTCTTTACTCGCTTTTCTCGAAAGTTATCAATTATTAAACTTAGATAATCAGGTAATTATTGATTTTTGTATTAAAAGGGCTGATTGGTTAGCTCATCATCAAGAAAGTGGTCGTTTAACTAATCATCAAGCTTTGATTGTTTTGTGTTTAGAATTGTTATCTAAATTGATTAAAACTGACCGATGGAATGAACAAAAAAAACGACGTTTAGAACAAGTTTTATCTTGGCAAAATACTGAAGGTTGGTTTCAAGAATATGAAGGATGTGATCCAGGTTATCATACTTTAACTATATCATGTTTAGCCCGAATTTATGAATTTAATCCTGAGAATACAAGGTTAAAAGATGCTATTGCTAAAGCAGTTATTTTAGCTTCTCAATTTGTTCATCCTGACGGTTCTTATGGAGGAGAATATACCAGTCGTAATACTTATAATTTCTTCCCTCATGGTTTTGAATTAGTGGGAAAATGGCTACCAGAAGCGTTAACTATTAATGATCAATTTCTCAAGGGATTAGAAAAGGGACTTGCTCCCTGTTATGCTGATGATCATATTATTGGTCATCATACTTGGAATTATTTATTAGCTTGGCGAGATTTTGTACCAGAAAGACCAGAAATTAAACCCCGTTTAACGGGACGTTTTCGCTTAGAGGAAGGGGGAATTATTATTGATCGTAGAGAAGATACAGAATTATATTTGGCCTTAAATAAAGGAGGAGTTTTCAAGCTTTTTCGTGAAGGAAAATTAATCTGTTCTGATACTCAATTTTCTTTGCAAATACAAGAAAAAAATAAGATTAAAAATGCGGTTGCCCATTTAGTTAGTAAACGTTATAAAATAGAAATAGAAGATGATAAAATCAGTATTCAAGGAGCATTAGGATGGGCAAAACAAAAACAAATGACTACTCTAAATTTAATAATTTTACGGGTAGTTATGTATAGTTTTGGGCGTTTCTTTCCTAATTTAATTCGGAAATTATTACAGAAGATTTTAATTACGGGCAAAAAAAATGCACCGTTTCAGTTTTACCGTGAACTATTATGGGAAGATGGAAAATGGAAAGTAATTGATAAAATTTCTGCTACTTCAGGAAATTGGGATGATATAAGATCAGCCGGAATTGGTTGTGATCAAACCTCAATTTATGTAGTAATGAGTCGTACTTTTCAACGGGGACAATTACAACCTTGGTTAGACTTAACTGAGCAAATTAAACAATTAAATATTAATGAATCTTTGGTTTTAGAACGAGATTTATAGGTAATATTTAGAAAAGAGGATATTTTTTATTATACGTATAGGGAGAAAAACTACGAAAACTGACAGTATTTTTTACCAACTATTTCAAACCTTACCTCAGGTTTTCTTTGAACTGATTAATTATCCCCCAGAAACGGCTAATCTTTATCAATTTTCTTCAGTAGAAGTCAAACAACTTGCTTTTCGTATTGATGGAGTATTTCTTCCCCAAGATATAACCCAACCTATTTATTTTTTAGAAGTACAATTTCAACCTGATGTCAACTTCTATGGTCGTTTTTTTAGCGAAATATTTCTCTATTTGAGTAAAACCAACTTAAGGAATAATTGGTATGGAGTCATTATTTATCCGAATAGAGGAGTTGAGACAGGAGACATCTCCCGTTATCAAGAATTACTCAAGAGTGATCGAGTTTCCCGTTTTTATCTGAACGAATTAGGAAATAAGAGACAAACCTCCATCGGATTAGCTACAATAAAATTAGTAGTAGAATCAGAAAAGCAAGCAATTGAACAGGGAAAACAATTAATTGAACGAGTCAGACAAGAATGGGAAAATGAAAGCAAAAGGGAGGAATTATTAAAACTAATCGAAACCATCTTAATCTATAAACTACCAAAAATGAAAAGAAAGGAGATAGAAACAATGTTTAGTTTAAGTGATTTGAAAGAAACCGAATTTTATAAAGAAGCTTTAGAGGAAGGAATTGAACAGGGAATTGAACGGGGAATTGAACGGGGAATTGAACGGGGAATTGAACGGGGAATTGAACAAGCTAAATTAGCATCTATTTCCAGAATGTTAAAATTAAGATTTCCCTTAGAAATTATTGCTGAATCTTTAGATTTATCTTTAGAAATTGTACAGCAAGAAGTAGATAAATTGAATAAATAGAGCAGAAAAAAGGAGAAAAACTACGAAAACTGACAGTATTTTTTACCAACTATTTCAAACCTTACCTCAGGTTTTCTTTGAACTGATTAATTATCCCCCAGAAACGGCTAATCTTTATCAATTTTCTTCAGTAGAAGTCAAACAACTTGCTTTTCGTATTGATGGAGTATTTCTTCCTCAAGATGTAACCCAACCTATTTACTTTTTAGAAGTACAATTTCAACCTGATGTCAACTTCTATGGTCGTTTTTTTAGCGAAATATTTCTCTATTTGAGTAAAACCAACTTAAGGAATAATTGGTATGGAGTCATTATTTATCCGAATAGAGGAGTTGAGACAGGAGACATCTCCCGTTATCAAGAATTACTCAAGGGTGATCGAGTTTCCCGTTTTTATCTGAACGAATTAGGAAATAAGAGACAAACCTCCATCGGATTAGCTACAATAAAATTAGTAGTAGAATCAGAAAAGCAAGCAATTGAACAGGGAAAACAATTAATTGAACGAGTCAGACAAGAATGGGAAAATGAAAGCAAAAGGGAGGAATTATTAAAACTAATCGAAACCATCTTAATCTATAAACTACCAAAAATGAAAAGAAAGGAGATAGAAACAATGTTTAGTTTAAGTGATTTGAAAGAAACCGAATTTTATAAAGAAGCTTTAGAGGAAGGAATTGAACAGGGAATTGAACGGGGAATTGAACGGGGAATTGAACGGGGAATTGAACAAGCTAAATTAGCATCTATTTCCAGGATGTTAAAATTAGGATTTCCCTTAGAAATTATTGCTGAATCTTTAGATTTATCTTTAGAAATTGTACAAAAAGAAGCAAAAAAAATGACATCATAATTGCGTATTAAAATAAAAATAATATATATAATTGGCATGACTCATCTACTTTAATTTATGATAAATTAATTCAGAAGCTAACTCAATTGCTGCTTTCATACTGGTAGCCCTAGCGATGCCTTTTCCCGCAATATCAAAGGCTGTTCCATGATCAGGAGAAGTGCGAATGAAGGGTAAACCAATCGTAGTATTAATTGCTTGATCAAACGCCATTAATTTAACGGGAATTAATCCTTGATCGTGATATAATGCCAAATAAGCATCGGCTGAATTATCTACTTTGTTACTACTATTATTAAGATTACCATACCAAGATTGAGCAGGTTTTATCCACATGGTATCAGGAGGAATTAACCCAACTAATTTAACATCATATCTCTGTTTTTGTTCCGTTTCTAACCAATCATTTAACCAGTCCTTTTCCTCCCTTCCTAACTGTCCTTGTTCCCCACTATGAGGATTTAAACCCGCGATCACAATTTGAGGATTTTTTATGTTAAAATATTGTTGTAAACAGTTAATTAATAAGTCTAATTTTAAGGACATTAACTGCGGATTTAAAGCAGCAGAAACTTCATTTAAAGGAATGTGAGTCGTCGCTAATAAAGTCCGTAAAGTCCAACCCGTATAAGGCGATCGCCCGACAAATAACATTCCAAACTTGTCGATCCCTGCAATTTGCCCTAATACCTCTGTTTGGCCCGGATAATTGTATCCTGCTGCCTTCCAACAAGATTTAGCAATAGGGGCAGTCACAATGCCCTGAAACGCGCCCCTAAGCGTACGGTTAATAGCTTCCTCTAAATAGGCAAAACTGGCTGCCCCACTCGCTGCATTGCCCCTACCTGTGATAATTTGACCTTGTGTTATCCTATCTAGGGGAATGTCTATCATCTCAAACCTATCGGGATCAGCCACTTCCCCAGTATGTCGTAAATGTTGGTAAGTTTGTTCAAATAGCGATCGCGTTCCAATCACTGTCAGATGACAAGTTTGGGTAATTATAGGATCTTTAAGGGCTTTTAGAAGTATTTCTGGGCCTATTCCGGCAGGATCGCCCATTGTTATAATTAAATTAGATGATTTCATTTCTTTTTGTTCCCTTCGTGTTTTACAATACGCAATAATGACTTAATTAAAGCTTAGAGTTTGTGAAATAATTATGCCAAACCAGGTAAGCTTACTGCTAGGCTAAAATAATTAAGGAATTATCTATCAACTTGGGAGAAAAGAAATGACTGCTGAAAGTATGATGTTTAATGGAGCAATTTTAATGAGTGTTCTCATTTTAGTGGGTTTAGCTTGGGGATTTCTTCTTCTCAAAATTCAAGGGGGAGAACCGGAATAAATTTTTAGTTACAATAAGAGAAAGGGTCAGAGGATTAGTTCTTTAGCTAATCTGATTCTTTCTCCCCTAATAAACCCTGATTTTTAAGGAGTTAATTTTATGACTACTACTCCTTCCCTAGAATTTTTCGTAGGCATTTCTGAAGATTTAAGTAACGTTAGTTTACGCCGTAGTAAAGAAACAGGAATCCGTAATGTTTTACTAATATTTGATAAATTAAAATCTCTGGAAAAATTCAAAAGTTTTACTGAACAAACTTACGGAGATTTACGTCTAATTGATTCAGAAGGCGAAATCAGTGTTACTCCTTCATCTTTAAGAATTATTTGGGGTGGAGATGAAGGAGATGACTTAAAACGGGTTGAATGTGGCTTTGAAATTCACGAAGATGACCACTGGGAACGTTTTATGCGCTTTATGAATCGTTATGCTGAGGCCAACGGTATGGGTTATCAAGACACCAAAGAATAATTAAATCAAATCACATGAAAATAGCAATTACTGGTGCAACAGGATTTGTCGGAACTCGATTAGTTGAGGTATTAAAACAACAAGGACATCAAGTTTTAGTCTTGACTCGTAATGTTAATTATGCTCAAAAAAAATATCCTGCTTCTCTATTTCCTAATGTCACTATTATGCCCTATCAACCAACAGAATCAGGGCCATGGCAAAAGGCTATTTCTGGGTGTGATGGAGTGGTTAATTTAGCAGGAGAACCCATTGCTGAACGCTGGACACCAGAACATAAAAAAGCTATTTTAGAAAGTCGTCAGTTAGGAACTAAAAAAATTGTCGAAGCGATCGCGCAAGCTGAGATTAAACCTTCTGTTTTAGTGAATCCCTCAGCTATTGGGTATTATGGGACTAGCGAGATTAAGATATTTGATGAAAATAGCCCTCCAGGAGAGGATTTTTTAGCCGAAGTTTGTCAAATATGGGAAACAGAAGCAAAACAAGTCAAACAGTTAGGAGTTCGCCTTATTATTTTACGATTGGGTATTGTTTTAGGGGATGGAGGGGCCTTAGCAAAAATGATTCCTCCCTTTAAATTATTTGCAGGAGGGCCCTTAGGAAATGGTCGTCAATGGTTTTCTTGGATTCATCTAGATGACCTGGTTAAATTAATCCTAGAAGGGTTAACTAAAAATAATCTAGAAGGAACCTTTAATGCAACAGCACCTAATCCCGTAAGAATGAGTCAATTGTGTACAGTGTTAGGGGAAGTGATGAATCGGCCATCTTGGTTGCCTGTTCCTGATTTTGCTTTAGAAGCGTTATTAGGAGAAGCATCAAAAGTAGTTTTAGAAGGACAACAAGTTTTACCAAATCAAACTCAATCTATGGGGTTTCAATATCAATATCCGACCTTAAAATTAGCGTTAACAGATATTCTTGAAAAGATGTAATTTTTGCAGGAATATTTTCTGAGCATTTTTTTGAACAGATGGACATGGCTTAAACTTTAAAAAAACATGAATGTCAGAAAAATTTAACACGAAAGAATGTGACTAATGTTACAGTTAAATTTTAATTAAGTTCTGAAACATTAGAGATTAAGTCACTTACACTAAAGAAAAAGAAGTGGTTTATATTGAGTCAAACCAAGAAAACCAAGGAAGATGGGCCAGAAAAGGGAGAAATTTTAACTTTTGCATAAAAACAGTGAAGAAGAACTTAAGGTTTACCCTTAACCAACCCATAACCCCTGAAAATACAAGCAAGGCTCTCTTTGACCTATAACTGATAGAAGGAAGGTTACGAATGATAAAAATTGCTGTTCCAAAAGAAAGTGAACTGGGAGAATTGAGAGTGGCTCTGGTTCCCGATACCGTCTCGCGCTTTGTTAAGCTGGGGTTTGAGGTATTGGTGCAAACTGGGGCAGGACTTGGGGCCCATTTTACGGATGCTGACTATGAACTAGCTGGGGCCACCATAATCAGTTCTCCGAGTCGATTATGGGGAGAAGCCGATCTATTACTCAAAGTTGGCCCTCCAGGGATACAGCATGGACAACCGGAAATGAATTGGCTCAAGGCAGGAAGCGTTCTCATTAGTTTTCTTGATCCCCTAGCTAACCCAGAACGTATTCAAGAATTAGCTCAACGCAAAATCACGGCTTTGAGCATGGAATTAATTCCCCGTAGCAGTCGCGCCCAAAGCATGGATGCGCTGTCTTCTCAAGCCAATATTGCTGGATATAAAGCAGCTTTAATTGCAGCAGCTTCCTTACCCAGATTATTCCCTATGATGACTACGGCGGCCGGAACTATTCCCCCCGCTAAAGTTTTAGTCATTGGTGCAGGTGTGGCCGGGTTACAAGCGATCGCCACGGCCCGTCGTTTAGGGGCAGTTGTAGAGGCATTTGATGTGCGTCCTGCGGTCAAAGAAGAGGTGCAAAGTGTGGGAGCTAAATTTATCGAAATTCCCATCGAAGAAGACACCGCAACCAATGGGGGTTATGCCAAAGAGGTCGGTCAAAGTACCCAAGAACGCATCCGTCAAGTGTTAACTGAACATGTTAAAAAAGCGGATGTGGTGATCACCACTGCTCAAGTTCAAGGAAAACGGGCCCCTCTGATTGTCACCGAAGAAATGGTAGGAGAGATGAAATTAGGCTCGGTCATTGTAGATATGGCGGCTGGACAAGGAGGCAACTGTGCTTGTACGGAACCGGGCAAAGATGTTTACTACAACGGTGTTACCATTATTGGCCCCTTAAACTTACCGTCTTCTGTTCCTATCGATGCGAGTCAAGTTTATGCCAAAAACTTACTAACTTTGGTGAAATATCTCGTCAAAGATGGAGAATTTAACTTTAATTTCGAGGATGACATCATTGATAGTACCTGTGTCACCTACGAGGGAGAAATTCGCCACGCCAAGGTTAAACAAGCCCTATCTACCTTAGTAGAAGCATAAAACAGTTAACAGTGATTTAACTGATAACTGGTCACTGGTAACTGGTCACTGAATAAGGAGTAATGTCATCCATGACCACTGGATTATTGATTGGTTTAGTCGTATTCGTTTTAGCCTCCTTTGTAGGGTTTGAGGTCATTAATAAAGTGCCTCCCACCCTTCATACTCCTCTGATGTCAGGGGCTAATGCTATTTCAGGTATTGCGGTCGTTGGGGCAATATTAATTGCTGGCCCCAGAGAATGGAATCTTACCGTTATTTTAGGCTTAATTGCGGTGGTATTGGCTACCGTTAACGTGGTCGGCGGCTTTTTAGTCACTGATCGTATGTTACAAATGTTCAAGAAAAAGGCGGCATAAACATGAACGATACTTTATGTAATGAGGCCCTGTCGGGTTTGACCACTGGCATCGAATTGACCTATTTAGTTGCTGCTGCCCTATTTATTGTGGGGTTAAAGCAACTGGGATCACCGGCCACGGCCCGTCAAGGTAATATTGTCGCGGCAGTGGGTATGCTTTTAGCCACGGTCGCTACCATGATTAATCTGTCTGTTCTCAATTATGAGATGATTTTGGTGGCGATTATTATCGGTTCCATTATTGGGGCTATCACCGCGCAAAAAGTAGCCATGACGGAAATGCCCCAAATGGTGGGTATTTTCAACGGATTAGGGGGTGCTGCTAGTGCTTTAGTTGCTGTTGGCGAATTCTGGCGTTTATTAGACACAGGGTCAACTATTCCCATTGATGCAACTTTAGTGGCTATTTTAGGGGTATTTATCGGTGGTGTCACCTTAACGGGTAGTTTACTAGCTTTTGCTAAGTTACAAGGCTTAGTAAGCGGTTCTCCTGTGACTTTCCCCCTACAACAACCTTTCAATATTTTTCTGTTTCTGTCTTTCATTGCGGGCAGTGTTTATCTATTCTTCAACCCGGTTAACCCACTTCTTTTCTTGGCATTAACGGTTGTTTCTCTGGTCTTTGGGGTATTATTCGTCCTGCCTATTGGTGGTGGCGATATGCCTGTAGTTATCTCCCTCTTAAACAGTTTTTCTGGTTTAGCAGCCAGTGCGGCCGGGTTCATCTTAATGAACAATATGTTGATCGTGGCTGGTGCATTAGTGGGAGCATCGGGTATCATCTTAACCCAAATCATGTGTAAAGCCATGAACCGTTCCTTAGTCAGCGTTCTCTTTGGGGCGTTTGGTAGTGCTGGCGGTACGGTAGTTGGTGGTTCCGGTACGGCCACTGATAAAGTAGTCCACTCTATCGATACAGAAGAAGGGGCGATGATGTTGGGTTATGCCCGTTCTGTGGTCATTGTACCCGGATACGGTATGGCGGTAGCGCAAGCGCAACATACGGTCAGAGAATTGGCTAGTCAACTTGAAAAAATGGGCGTAGAGGTTAAATATGCCATTCATCCAGTGGCGGGACGGATGCCTGGACACATGAATGTGTTATTGGCTGAAGCGAACGTTCCCTACAACCAATTGTATGACATGGACGACATCAACCCTCAATTTGAGCAGACTGATGTAGCCTTGATTATTGGGGCAAATGATGTGGTTAACCCGGCGGCCCGTCATGATCAAAGCAGTCCTATCTATGGAATGCCTATCTTAGAAGTAGATAAAGCTCATCATACTATTGTCATTAAACGGGGTATGAGTGCAGGTTTTGCGGGTGTAGAAAATGAATTATTCTACGATGATAAAACCATGATGCTCTTTGGTAGCGCGCAAGATGTTGTCTCTAAATTAGTGGCTGAAGTTAAACAATTATAATTGTTTAACTTCAGTTTAATCTTGATATATACCTCCCTGTTTGATGAATGGGGGGGTATAATTATAGAAAGAATTACTTCTCAAAGGGATTGACTATTTAATATAAACATAATCTTACCTAAAAAATAAGGGTGAGCAATGCTCACCCTACTAAAAGAATTTATTAATTAATAGAATTAGATAGCTTTGGCATAATTTTCTGCTACAAAGTCCCAATTTATTAAGCTACTAACAAAAGTATCCATGTAAGCAGGACGCTTATTTTGGTAATCTAAATAATAGGCGTGTTCCCAAACATCCATTGTTAATAAGGGAATTTGTCCGGCAGTCATAGGGTTGTCTGCATTAGGGGTTTTGGTAACTTTTAGAGTACCATTATCTAATACTAACCAAGCCCAACCACTACCAAATTGAGTAGTACCTGCACTTTTGAAGGCTTCAACAAACTTTTCAAAGCTACCAAAATCCTCATTAATTTTAGCAGCTAATGGGCCGGTGGGAGTGCCACCACCACTAGGTTTGATACAATTCCAATAAAAAGAATGATTCCACGCTTGGGCAGCATTATTAAATAGTCCTTGTTTAGAAGCATCACCGGCAATATGTTTGATAACTTCTTCAAGGGATTTATTATCTAAATCAGTCCCTTTAACTGCATTATTGTAGTTAGTGACGTAAGCTGCATGGTGCTTATCGTGATGGAATTCTAAGGTACTTTTAGAAATATGGGGTTCTAATGCAGTATAGTCGTAAGGTAATGCAGGAAGTTCGTAAGCCATGGGTGTTCAATCCTCTGTCGATTGCTTCGATGAATCATTATTTATTAAGTATGTTTGTCATTGCTCAGACTGTTAACTATGAATACGGTCTGATGCTGATGCAATAAAACTTAATACTTAGATCTTAGCTTAAAACGTTACCGAATCCAAATTAAGTAAATATACTCTCTAGATTTTGGTGTTTATCCTTACATTTGATTGATTTTTTCACAGAACCAATCTTCATCTAACAATTGTTGTATTGTATAGGGGCATTCTTGGGGGAAAGTATCTAATCCCGATTTAACTGAAACATATTTACGTGCTTTCTTATAAATAATAGAAAGATTCTCCTCAAGATAATTATAGAAATTCGTTGTCATACGTCTATTAATTTGAGTACGAAAACCGATCACTTCTGCACACCAGTTTCGATAATTTCTTTCATTCTCATTATGCCAATATTCTATCATCAGCAAATGACGAATTATCTGTTCTAATAGACTTTCTATTTTATGCTTTTTTTCACTTCCCAAATCATCTAACTCCTCAATTAAATTTTCTAAATCCAATTCATTAAACCTTTTTTCTCTTAACAATTTTACGATTTCTCTGATCCATAGATAATCGTCAATTTCATACAATTCTTTGAGATTATGTACCGTTGATAGATTCATAATTGCCTTACCGTTATTCTTGACTTTCCCTAAAACCATTATAGCTCATTCCATAAGTATTCTTTTTACATAGTTAATAGCTGTTTGAGTATTAACTGCTACTGTCACTAAATTAGGTGATAATTGTTTAAAGAATTGTTGACTTTCTGAGTGTTCACTTAATAAGATAACAGGTGTATTATTTTTCAATGCTAAAGCTATTTCTGATGCAGTTCCCAACCCCATTCCACAAGCAATTATAACATCAGAAGATAAAACATTAATATTATTTCGAGCATTTCCTAAATCAGTCACAATAGCAATATCAATAAACTCAGATATATTTTTAGTATTATTATTTGGTAAAATTCCAATTGTTAAACCCCCGAATTCTTTAGCCCCTTTACTTGCTGCATCCATTACTCCTACATTGCGGCCACCTGTTAATAATATCCATCCTTCTTGAGCAATTAATTTTCCTAATTCGTAGGCGTTTTTAATGTCTGTATCTGTGCCTAATTCTCCTGGCCCCATGACTCCAATAATCCTTTTTTTCATGATTTATTTTGTCTCCTTTTTTAATATAAAAAGTAAGGGCAACGTCTTTTTTGATTGTATTTAAAAAGAAAGATCGCCCAAGTTTTCAGAAACTTTTCTATCCTTATCTTTTTTAATTTTCTCTAAAAAATTTGGATAATTATCCAGATCTTCTATGGAATCTAGGGGCGGATTATTTATCCAGTTTTTTTCCTTATCAACTCGATCAACAAAAGTATAAAACGCTTCGTTATCTTCTCGATGAGATAAGATATATTGTCTCAACTTTTTGAGATTCATAGTGTTAAAATTAGGTTCAGTCATCAGCATACCTCCAATTACCATTAGGATAAATTTCAATTAAAATTTCTTCGCCAGCAATAAAAATAATGTATCCCGTGCGTTCATCTAGACGAATTAAATAGATAGGCAAATATAATTTAGTTGCCCAAACACACAACCGATAACATTGCCAAACTTGTGCTTGTGTAGGAATAATTTAAACTCCTAAAAAAAATGATCCTTGTACCCTCAAAGTATATCAAATTTTCAAAAAGCGTCAACCAACCCTAACACCCCTTTCCAAGAAACTTAACAAAACCCTCCACACCGTTACAGAATAAACTTGATACCCTTAAGAGTGATACCCTAGACAGTTTCCATCGCAACAGCAAGAAGTACATAGCAGGAGAATCACAGCAATGTTAGAAAACTATCACAAACACGCAGCAGAAAGAGCAAAACTTGCTATTCCTCCCCTCCCCTTAACCGCAGAACAAACATCGCAACTATGCGAAATGTTAAAAAATCCCCCCAAAGATCTCAAAGAAGAACTTTTGATGTTATTACAGGATAGAATTCCTCCTGGTGTGGATGAAGCAGCATATGTTAAAGCAGGGTTTTTAACGGGTATTGCTAAGGGTGAGATAACTTGTCCCCTCATCTGTCGTCAAGGGGCCGTAGACCTCCTAGGAACCATGATGGGAGGCTATAACGTACAATCTTTAGTAGACTTACTCAAATCTTTTGATAGTACACTAGCATCTACCGCAGCGATCGCATTAAGCAAAACCCTGTTAGTTTTTGATGTTTTCAATGAGGTTTTAGAATTATCTGAAACTAACCCCCATGCAAAACAAGTTGTTGACGCATGGGCCAATGCTGACTGGTTTATCAGTAAACCCAAAGTACCCGAAAGCATTATCGTTACCGTCTTTAAAGTACCTGGGGAAACCAACACCGATGACCTATCCCCTGCCCCCCATGCTACCACAAGACCGGATATTCCCCTTCATGCCTTAGTAATGTTAGAATCGTCCATGCCTGATGGACTCAAAACTATTGCCAGACTCAAAGAAAAGGGTTATCCTGTCGCTTATGTGGGGGATGTAGTGGGGACTGGTTCCTCCCGTAAATCTGCTATCAACTCGGTTTTATGGCACATTGGCAATGATATTCCTTTTGTCCCTAATAAACGGTCTGGAGGCTACATTTTAGGCGGAAAAATCGCCCCTATTTTCTTCAATACTGCTGAAGACTCCGGTGCATTTCCCATCGAATGCGATGTCTCGGAGATGGAAACGGGTGACGTGATCATCATTTATCCCTACAAAGGGGAAATCACTAATGAAGCAGGAGAATTAATTGCCACCTTCACCACTAAACCTGACACTATTCTAGACGAAGTTCGGGCCGGTGGACGCATTCCCTTACTCATTGGACGGGGTTTAACCGATAAAACCCGTCACGCTCTAGGATTAGAACCTAGCACGATATTTGTCCGTCCTGCAACCCCTGAAGATACCCATAAAGGATTTACTTTAGCGCAAAAAATGGTCGGTAAAGCTTGCAGTTTACCAGGGGTCAGACCAGGGACTTCTTGCGAACCCATTATGACTACGGTTGGTTCCCAGGATACCACAGGCCCCATGACCCGTGACGAATTAAAAGAACTTGCTTGTTTAGGGTTCAATGCAGACTTCACCTTACAAAGTTTCTGTCATACTGCTGCTTATCCCAAACCTATAGACATCAAAACTCATCATGAGTTACCTGACTTCTTTTCGACTCGTGGAGGGGTAGCATTGCGTCCTGGGGATGGTATCATCCACTCTTGGTTAAACCGGATGTTATTACCCGATACGGTAGGGACTGGGGGTGACTCTCATACCCGTTTCCCCTTGGGTATTTCCTTCCCCGCAGGTTCCGGTTTAGTCGCATTTGCCGCAGCATTAGGGGTTATGCCCTTAGATATGCCAGAATCAGTATTAGTCAAGTTTACTGGAGAATTACAACCTGGGGTGACATTAAGAGATATTGTTAATGCTATTCCTTGGGTTGCCATGCAACAAGGTAAATTAACTGTTGCTAAAGAAAACAAAATTAATGTTTTCAATGGCCGTATTATGGAGATGGAAGGGTTGCCAGATTTAAAAGTTGAACAAGCTTTTGAATTAACCGATGCAACAGCAGAAAGGTCTTGTGCAGGGTCTACTATTAAGTTAGGAAAAGAGACTATTGCGGAATATTTGCAGTCAAATATTGCCCTAATCAAAAATATGGTGGCACGAGGATATAAAGATTCTCGAACTTTGATGCGTCGTGCGGCAAAAATGGAACAATGGTTAAAAAATCCCGTATTGATGGAAGGAGATGAAACCGCAGAATATGCAGACATCATCGAAATCAATTTAAGCGAGATCAAAGAACCAATTGTTGCTGCACCAAATGATCCTGATAATGTTAAATTGATGTCTGAATGTGCAGGAGACAAAGTTGATGAAGTCTTCATCGGTTCCTGTATGACGAATATTGGACATTATCGCGCTGCTGCCAAAATTTTAGAAGGGGCCGGACGCATTAAATCTGTTTTATGGATATGTCCCCCAACCCGAATGGATGAAAAACAGCTACGAGAAGAAGGCGTTTATGGTACTTTTGCCGCATCTGGTGCGCGAACAGAAATGCCTGGATGTTCCCTATGTATGGGCAACCAAGCGCGTGTAGAAGACAATGCGACGGTATTTTCTACCTCTACCCGCAACTTTAATAATCGTATGGGTAAAGGGGCCAGAGTTTACCTCGGTTCTGCGGAATTAGCTGCCGTTTGTGCGCTATTAGGAAAAATCCCAACAGTTGAGGAATATATGGCCATTGTTACCCAAAAAATTGACCCCTTTGCAGGTGAATTGTACCGTTATTTAAACTTCAATGAAATTGAAGGATTTGAAGATGAAGGACGGGTTATTCCCTTAGAAGAAATGCCCAAGATTGAGGATATTTTAGGCATTCCTGCGGGAGTTTTAAGTTAAGATAGTAGGGTGGGCATTGCCCACCTAATGATCCAATTATAAGGAGGATAATGCCAGCAAAAGATATTTACCATAATGCCGTTAAAAATGCTTTAATTAAGGATGGTTGGACAATTACGGCTGATCCTTACAGAATTAAATACAAAGATGCTGAATTATTTGCTGATTTGGCCATAGAAAAGCCCATTGCTGCTGAACGGAATGGAGGTAAAATAGTTGTTGAAATCAAAAGCTTTTTAAGTCCCTCACCAATGAGAGATTTTGAGATTGCTTTAGGCCAATACATTTTATATCGGAACTTCATCAAGCTTACTGAACCAGAATATCAAATTTATCTAGCTATTAAGGACAGTATTTATGAGAACTTTTTTCAAAGAGATTCCATCAAAGATATTACAGAAATAAACCAATTACTTTTAATTGTTGTTGACATGGAACAAGAGGAGATTTTACAATGGATAAACTAGAAAAGTACCGTCAATCTATCAAGAAAGTTCTAACAGAATATCATGAATGGGTTTCAGGTTCATCCAATCTAAATAGAGAAAGTTGTCTTATATTTGATGAAGTTCATGATCAATATATGTGGCTTTTGATGGGTTGGGAAGGTAATAAAAAAATCAGAAATATTCAGGTTCATATACGCATTAAAAATGATAAAATTTATATTGAAGAAGACTGGACAGAAGAAGGTATTGCCAATGAGTTATTAAGGGAAGGTGTTCCCAAAGAAGATATTGTTTTAGCATTTCATGATCCCGAAACTCGTAAATATACAGAATTTGCAACATTTTAAAATTGTTGCTAAAATTGAGGTAATAGCAGATAATTTACAAGGAGATGTTAAAAAATCAACCAATTTTTCACAAAAGTATCGGTTACGAGTCGGTAATTATCAAGTATTATTTTATATTGAAGATGATACTTTAATAATTTATCGAGTCAAACATCGGCAAAATGCCTATAATTAAATTAAGGAGATAGACATGATTGAATTACACCCTGAATTTTTAACTAAGAATGGTAAAAAAGAATTTGCTGTTTTATCTTATGAGGAATTTCTGAAAATTCAAGAGTTATTAGAAGATTTAGAGGATTTAGAAGATTTAAGCAAGGCAAAAGATGAGGAGAAAGATAGTCCATCTTATTCATTAGATGAAGTTAAGAAAATGTTTAATCAAGATCATCCTATGGAATTAGCAGAAAAACTAATAAATGAAAATAAATCTAATGGTCGAAAAATGGCAGAAGCATTAAGAAAAATCTCAAAAAACAATACTTTTTCTGAAGTTGATCCTCAACAATGGCAACAAGAAATCCGCCAGGATCGTCCCCTTCCCAATAGAGACTAAATCATGTTACTTGACAGTAATATTATTATCTATGCAGCAAAAATAGAAAATGAATTTTTAAGAGAGTTTATTGCAGAGAATAGTCCTTGTGTTTCTGCACTTTCTTATATTGAAGTCTTAGGTTATCATAAATTAGATGATGAGGATAAAAACTATTTTGGGCAGTTTTTTAATGCGTCTCAAATTTTACCAATTTCTCAAGCTATCATTAATCAAGCAGTCAGACTAAAACAAATTAGAAAGATGTCTCTAGGAGATTCTATCATTGCTGGAACAGCTTTAGTTTATAATTTAACTATTGTCACTAGGAATGTTGCTGATTTTAGGTGGATTAGTGAATTAAAAATATTTAATCCTTTTGATAATTATAAAAACAAGTAATTTAATTTGAATCAAGATGAAATTAACCAATAAAAGTATTAAACATTATCTTAATTAACTAAGGAGGCGATCGCTTATAATATATCTATCATCAAAAACTACTAGAAATAAGGTAATGCCGGCAAAAGACATCTACCATGAGGGATTTAAAAATGCTTTAATTAAGGAGGGTTGGCAGATCATTCGTGATCCTTATACGATTAGATATGAGGGACTCAAACTATTTGCTGATCTTAAAGGAAAAAAGTTGTTTTCTGCACAAAAAGAAGACACTGACATTGTTGTTGAAATTAAAAGTTTTTTAAGTCTTTCCCTGATTCATGAATTTCAGTGTGCTTTAGGGCAATATATTTTATATCGCACCCTATTATCTCAAATCAATCCTGATTGTCATCTTTACCTAGCGATTGAACAAGAAGTCTATGAAACTTTCTTTCAACAAAAAGGTGTTAAACTGGTCACAGAGCAGTATCAAATTTTACTAATTGTTATTAATATTTATGAGGAGAAAGTGATTAAATGGATAAATTAAGTCATTATCGCTCACTTGTCAAAAAAATTTTAACAGAATATGATCAAATTGCTAGTCAAACCCCTAATATATCTGGGGTTGATACTGTATTAGCTTTTGATGAAGAAAGAGATCAATATCTGTGGTTTGATGTAGGGTGGCATGAACGAAAACGAGTTAAAGCAATTTCTGTTTATGTTAGGATTAAAAACGATAAAATTTATGTTGAGGAAGATTGGACTGAGGAAGGTATTGCTACTGAATTATTAAGAGAAGGAGTCCCCAAAGAAGATATTGTTTTAGCATTTCATGATCCCGAAACTCGTAAATATACTGAATTTGCTATTGCTTAAAATCTCAAACAATCAATAGTGTTATCCTAGAAACTAAAATAAGGCCGTTAATTATGATTGAACTACATCCTGAATTTTTAAGCAAAAATGGCAAAAAAGAATTTGCTGTTTTAACTTATGAGGAATTTCTGAAAATTCAAGAAATATTAGAAAATTTAGAGGACTTAGAAGATTTGAGAAAAGCTAAAGAAGAAGAAAAAGACGTTCCAACTTATTCTTTAGATGAAGTTAAAAAGATGCAACAAAAAGCCTCATCTGATTGGCAAATAGCTATTAATAAGATTAGCAAACAAGATAAGACAAAACAACAAGAAAAAATGAAGCAAATATTTGAGTCATGGGATAAATGGGACGATGAACAAGAACAAAAAGAAACCTTATCAATTATTCAATCTTTAGAAACAGTTTCTATCTAAAAATTATGATAAAAGTCATTATTCTTGATTCTACACCAGTGGGATTAATTACTAATCCTAAAGCGAGTATATTGGCAAAAGATTGTCAAAAATGGTTTAATACGCTATTTGAGAGAGGATATGAGGTAATATTGTCAGAAATTGTTGATTATGAAATTAGACGAGAACTATTAAGAGCTAATAAAATATCAGGAATTAAGAAACTTAATCAGCTTAAATCTGAACTAATTTATCTTCCTATTACGACTGAGGTAATGTTAAAAGCAGCAGATTTATGGGCTAAAGCAAGACAAAAAGGTAAACCCACTGCTGATAATAAAGCGTTAGATGGTGATGTTATTTTAGCTGCTCAAGCACTTTTATTAAAAGATAATAAATATGAGGTCATTATTGCAACAAGTAACACGAAGCACCTTTCTATATTTGTTGACGCTAGAGAATGGCAAGATATATAATTTGGATTCATTTATAAGTGATTTAGAAACTTTATCTTAATATAATTCATATTTTAATAAAGTACAAGCAATTGAACCATTATAAACAGGAAGACGACGAGAAGTTCTCAAACCAATTTGCTTAGATAATTCTTTATTTCCCGTTAAAACATAAGCTGTCCAACCTTTAAATTTTTGTTTAAAAACATCCCCTAATAACTTATATAATTCTCCTAATTCTTGAGAATTACCAAGACGTTTACCATAGGGAGGATTACAAACTATAATTCCTTGATCGGTGGGAGGTTCAACATCTTCTAATTCTATTTGACTAAATTCAATTTGATGATTAACATAACAATTTCTCGCATTTGTTTTAGCTTGTTTGATAATATCAAAATCTTGATCACTGCCAAAAATCGGGGCTTTTAGATTAGTTAATTGTTGCTGTTCTGCCTCTTGAATTATTTTCTCATACAAAGTTTGATCAAAGTCTTGCCAATTCTCAAAACTAAATTGTTTATGATATAAACCAGGGGCAATATTTAACCCCTGTAATGCTGCTTCTATGGGTAAAATTCCTGAGCCACACATAGGGTCTAAAAAGGGAATATTCGGTTCCCAATTAGCCATTTTTAATAAAGCTGCGGCTAAGGTTTCTTTTAGAGGAGCTAACCCCATAGCCGGACGATAGCCTCTTTTATGTAGACTCTCTCCCGTACTATCTAAACTAATTATACAATGATTGTCTTTAATATGAGCATTGATTAAAATATTAGGATTCTTGACATCAATATCAGACCTTTCTTGAAATACTTGATACTGATAATCTACAATTGCTTGTTTAATTTGTAATGCGGTAAAATGAGTATGATTCAAATTTTGATTGTTGCCTGTACAATTAACGGCAAAAGTTTGATCAGGCTGTAAATAATTAGACCAATCTATTTGTTGAACATTGTCATATAATTGAGTGGAATCATCACTATCAACCGTTTCAATGGGAACTAAAACTCTAAAAATGATTCTTGACCATAAATTAACCCGATAGAGTAATTCTTTATCTCCTTGAAAATGAACCCCAGTAAAATCAGGAATCACCTCTTTTGCGCCTAAATCTTCTAATTCTTTAGCTGCAATTTCTTCTAAACCTCTGGCCACAGTCGCAAAATAAGTATTAGTCATGAATTAAATAAAAATTGTTGCTGTACTTCCCACATTTTACCATTATGAATCAATAAAGTCAGTCGCTCAACAGAAAATTCAAAATATAATTCTTTTGTCTGAAATTCTGTCCAAGCTTGATGAAAATTAGGTTTAGTTAAATCTCGGAAAGCCACCGTTAAATGAGGGGTATAGGGACGACTTTTAGATACAGGATCAATAATTTGTAATTCTGACTCCAGATGAAACATTAAATCTTTTTGCATCAATAGTAAATCAGGCATTTTTAAAACATTCATATAAATAACACGAGGTTTAAATGCGGCAAAACCATCTAATGTTAAGGACAGAGTATATTGAGTCTGAGAGAATTTTTGTAATTGTTCCTCTAAATTAGATAAATTACTGAATTCCCATTCAAAGGGAGGCTGTAAAGTAATATGAGGAGGAGATTTAAGAGCAGCTTTGCTCTGATAAACTTCAGCAAAATAGTGTTGAATTTTGCTGGCTATTTCTTGCACTTCTTGAGGAGGCAGTAAGGCAATAAAAAATCGTCTTTTTGAATAGTCCATAAAATTGTATCGTGAGAGTATATTAATTAATGAGTGAAAATGAGGTATAATATAGATTGAATTCTGAGTAACTCCCTTATTTAGTTATGCCTTGGTTTGTTAAGATTGAACGAGGAATTGTTGATAAAACTACTTTTGATCGCTATGTTTCGGCTCATCAAGAGTATGTCAGAAATCTCATTGCTAAAGGACATCAAGCTAAGACAGGATATTGGGGGGATTTTGGGGGAGGAATGTTACTCTTTCAGGCGGATTCTTTAGAGGATGCTAAAACAATTGTGGCACAAGATCCTTTAATTTTCAATCATTGTGTGGAATATGAGTTGCATGAATGGTGTATTGTCGTAATGGACTGACACAACTAATTTATTGTATTAGGATTTGGTTTTTTTTGGTTTCGTGCCTCAACCCAACCTACAATCTATTGAAATATGTTAAATTTGTCATTGTGGTAGAATAAAACTAGACTCTCACAGAAAACATGACAATAGACTCTTCAATTCCTTTTAATTTAAGAGATTGAATAAGTTGAATTTCTTGAGGATTTAAAAACTCTGCTACGGTTTCAGATACTAAAATGGCGTTAGCCTCAGCTACTTCTTGTAAACGAGCCGCCATATTAACAGCCGGGCCAATAGCAGTATAATCAGAACGTTGTACCCCACCAAACATCCCCACTACCGCACTCCCTTGGTTAATACCACAACGAAATTGTACCGGAACATCCACTAAACCTTGACTTTTCCACCGTTGATTGAGAACCTCTAACTGACGGTACATTCCCCTAGCAGCCGCGATCGCTCGATGAGCTTGTTCTTTCGCCGATAAATCCTCTGGCGCACCAAATAAAGCCATCAAAGCATCTCCAATAAACTTATCTACCGTTCCCCCATAGTCAAAAACCGCCACCGTCATAGCCTCAAAATACTCATTTAATAAAGTGGCGATCGCTTGGGCCCCTAATTGAGTCGCTAAGGGAGTAAAACCCACCAAATCACTAAACAAAATGGTAACTAAACGCGGTTCGGGACGTAAATCTAAGCTTAACTCCCCTGTGGCTACCTTATTGACAATAGAAGCCGGTAAAAACCGTTTCAGGACAGATTCTGTCAAATATCGATTAAGTTGTTTAACCCGTTGTTCACTTTGACGTAATTGTTCAGCTTGTTGTTTAGTTTTATCATAAAGTCTAGCCTGTTGTACCGCGATCGCGGCTTGAGACGCTACCGCTTGAGCTAACTTAATTTCAGAAGATAACCAATGACGAGGGCGATCAACCTGACGTAAAGAAATACTACCAATAATCTCCCCATCCACAATTAAAGGAACTATCAGTAACGCTTGAGTCTTTTGACGCAACGGTAGATCAAATTGATTCATATCAGGATATTTATCCATATCCTCAAATATCACAGGCATCATAGTACTAAGAAGTTTTTGTAACACCCGATTTTGAGCAATAGGGACAATAGACTGAGGAAGGGGATCTACCTTAACCTCATGACGATCATACAAACCAACACACTGGACAAATTCATCAGTTTTTGTCCAAAGAGACAAAGCACAACCATCTATGCCTAACCCTTGGCCTAATTGATAAGTGATCGCTTTAAAAATTACTTCAGGATCAAGACTAGCCCGAATAGCCGCCGTAATGGTATTAATTAAAGCTTCTCTATGGGCTAAATTTCTCACCTCCTCATAAGCTTGAGCTTGAGAAATGGCTAAGGTAATTTGTTCTATTAGTATAGTGGTTAAGAGAATCTCGTCTTCAGACCAACTATAACAAGGACGACAATGATGTAAACCCAAAACAGCGATTAATTTTTCATCTAAAATCAAAGGAACTAATAAAGAAGCTCCAATACCCATTTTTTGATAAGCTTCTACTTTTTGCTGCTGTTGAGGGCTATTTTCTTGAGCAAGTGCAATCGACACACAAGAAATAATTTCAATCTTCTGGGTTTCCCAAATTGTTTGTTCTAAAAGCTGAGTCTTAAGAGAAATCTCGGTATTATTGTCCTGGGTTAAGTTGAGAGAGGGATAAATAATAGTCTGACGCAAGAGGGAATTTGAGCGAAAGGGACGTAAAATACACCAATCAACCTTTAATAGTTGTCCCAACTGAGTGACAATTTTTAGTATGCCTTCCCCCAAAGAAGAAGAATCAAGTGTCGATGACAAGAAATAGCTATTCACACAGATCAAGGATAATTGATAACTGAGCATTCATACCCCACACCCAAACCAAGCGTAGCTTTGATAAAATAGAGCAAAGGCACAATCGAGCCAAATTTTAATTCAGTGGGGAGAGTTTGTGGAATTTTGTCGGTTATCATCTGTTTTCTCTTATCGCTCAACACCCAGGGATAGTCATCGAAAAACTCCCCCAGTTACTATTAGAATAGCTCAAATTCATGATATTAAAGGACTCGTTGAGGTTCTGACTCAGAGCTTTCACCCCCCTCATGGCTGGCTGTCTTGGCTACAACCTGTATTAAAATTAGGCGTATACGAAGACTTACGAACTCGTTTAAGTTCCTCTTATCCCTATTATCGCTGTTTGGTAGCCCTTGAATCTGGGGAAATAGCCAGGGAAAACCTACCATCTATCGTGGGTACAGTAGAAATTGCCCTGCGTAATGGATTGATCAATGAATCTCTTTATATTAGCAATTTAGCCGTTAGTCATACTTATCGACGACAAGGTGTAGCCCGAAATCTTCTCTTAAAATGTGAACAAATTGCGGTAGAATGGGATCATCAATCCCTTAGTCTTCACGTCCTAGAAGATAATTATCCTGCTAAAAAGCTTTATCTTAGTCTGGGTTATCAACTCCTTAAAACTGAAATAAGTTGGCATAATTTGTTATTTAAAAGTCCCAAACGCTTATTTTTACAAAAAACCTTAAAAATTGATACCCAGTCACTTTAAAAGATGTCAGAAAACTTCCTAACCACTGAAGCTAAAAGCAAACGAGAACAACAAATTGCTGATATCCTGACTTGTTTACAGAAAAAAGAACTATTGATCGTTAATCCCCGTCGTAAAAATGGTTTAATTCTTTATAAACCCTATTATGCCGAATTTGCCGGCCCTGGTGCCGCCATTGGCGCAGAATTTGACCAAGATGTCATAAATGTTCTTCCCGTAGGTAATCTCGCTTTAGTCATGCCTAAAACCACTCAAGAACGCATTAATAGTTATTTAATTCGACGACAATGGGTCAAGTTAGCTAAACAAATTACAGATAATTCTATTGCTCAACAACGGGGACAAGTTATTCTTAATCAATTTGAACACTGGTTTGATGCTGATACTGCCAGTCAACTCCCTAACGAAGCTTTCGCCTTATTAGTAGGTGTACTCCCCCAAACCATGAAAAAAGTCCGCTATGAATGTGAACTGCTTTAACAGTTATCAGTTATCAGTTATCAGTAAAGAATGATCCTTCTATGCTAAGTCATCTGAGTTCGAAATCTGGCAATTTTGGTGGACAATTTGTCAAAATTAGGAGTCTGGCAACCCTTATTCTATCGTGAGAAGAATTATAACTCCGAACTCCGAACTCCTAACACCCAACTCAGGTAAGTCAGCTTTTGTCAGGTAATCTTGAAAAAAATCTTCATTTTGTTTTCTAGGATGCAATCGTTTTTTGCTATTGTAGATACTCTGTCACGATAAGCATATATTCTTGGGAGAACTCCTGTGTTTCAGAAACTTTACAAAAGTTAACTCAATGATGTAGTATTGTTAAGGAACAAAATCTAGGATAACCAACTCTCAACCAATAATCTAGTTCCCTTCGTGATCAAGACCCTGTTCAAACCCTGATCATACCTGCTTAGTTAAGGATAGCAGTAAACAAACGATAAACTCTCTTTATAATCCCTTTCGTTTCTAGATAAACCTTCATTAAATACTTGATCGAACCTTAGTCTCCATCACACTTATTAACCTAATTACTGAAATTTATCTTATGAAGCTTGCTAAAAATTCCCCCGACCCCGTACGCGCTTACCTCAGAGAAATTGGTCGCGTCCCCTTACTCACCCACGAAGAAGAAATCCTTTACTCTAAACGAGTCCAACGTGCGGTCACTTTAGACAGAATTAGAGAATCTTTAATCGAAGAAATGGGTCAAGAACCCACAGAAGTTCAATGGGCCAAAGCTGCTAACATGACTCAAAAGGAACTGTTGGCCACCATTGCATCAGGAGAATCCGCTAAACGCAAAATGGTAGAAGCTAACCTCCGGTTAGTCGTCTCCGTAGCGAAAAAGTATCTTAAACGCAATCTAGACCTACTAGATTTGATCCAAGAAGGAACCATCGGCATGCAGCGAGGAGTCGAAAAATTTGATCCCACCAAAGGATATCGTTTTTCCACTTATGCTTACTGGTGGATTCGTCAAGCTATTACCCGTGCGATCGCAGAAAAAAGCCGTACTATTCGCTTACCTATCCACATAACGGAAAAACTCAATAAAATTAAAAAAGCACAAAGACAACTCGCGCAAGAAAAGGGTAGAGCCGCTACAATTGCAGAATTAGCCGAAGAATTAGAACTCACCCCCCGACAAGTGCGAGAATATTTAGAACGGGCTAGACAACCCCTATCTTTAGATTTAAGAGTAGGAGATAATCAAGATACAGAATTAGGTGATCTCCTAGAAGATAGTGGCCCCACTCCCGAAGATTTTGCCACCCATTCTTCCCTACAGTTAGACTTAGACAAACTTATGGAAGACTTGACGACCCAACAACGGGAGGTACTGGCCCTCAGATTTGGACTAGCTGATGGTCAACCCTTGACTTTGGCGAAAATTGGTACTATTCTTAATATTAGTCGGGAGAGAGTCAGACAAATTGAACGAGAAGCTCTCTCAAAATTACGAAAACGTAAAGCCAATATTAGAGAGTATCTCGCCTGTTAATCTCAACAAGACTTTTTTCGGTCGGAGAATGCGGAATTTACGGTTCGGTTCTACCGACCTTACTTTCTTAAAAAAACTTGTTAAACTAAAAAAGATAAGGTTGTTCATAAGTTTCAATTCTTAACTCAATCGAGACTCATATCTACAGGAGGTAAACAGTGAATAATGAATTAAACCGTTCTCAAGGTTTCTTTGGTAATGAGAATGAAAGCGAAACATTATGGAAATATGTTCAATCTCTGACACCAGAAACCATTGCTCAGTTATCTAAACCTGATTCCTCTG
Organism: Aphanothece sacrum FPU1; assembly: GCF_003864295.1. Lineage (NCBI taxonomy): Bacteria > Bacillati > Cyanobacteriota > Cyanophyceae > Chroococcales > Aphanothecaceae > Aphanothece > Aphanothece sacrum. The sequence continues at coordinate 77,626 of NZ_BDQK01000008.1, forward strand.
AAGTTTTTCAGGTGATGGAACGTAATATTATTGGTTTACTTGGTAATCTTCCCTCTGAACATTTTGGCGTTAGTATTAACACCAGTCGGGATCATTTGGGTCGTTTATTAGCTTCTGCTATGATGAGTGGTTATTTCCTTCGCAATGCTGAACAACGCTTGACTTTTGAAAAATCCTTACAAGCGGTTGATAGTAAAAGTGTTGATGATGAGTAAATACGCTTAGAGGTTACTATTTTTGATAATTTGATAGTTACTTTTGAACAATTAACCATGGGTAATTGACAATTGATAATTAATTGGTTTATGGTTCGGCATCCCTCACCAACCATCCTGTCTTTTACAAGGGAAAGAAAAAAGAGAACGGTTCATTTCTGCTAATAATTTATCAATTATCAATTATCAATTAGTTTCCTATGACTGAAATTTCTAATCAAATTCCTCATAAAAAGATTGGAGTTGCCGTTATTTATAATGAGACGGGAAAAATCTTAATTGATAAACGATTAGAAAAAGGATTATTAGGAGGTTTGTGGGAATTCCCTGGGGGAAAAATTGAAGCCAATGAGACGGTAGAATCTTGTATTAAACGAGAAATTATCGAAGAAATTGGTATTGAGATTGAAGTCGAGGAACATTTAATTAGTATTGAGCATACTTATAGTCATTTTAAAGTAACGTTAATTGTTCATTATTGTCGTTATTTAGGGGGAGAACCTCAACCAATAGAATGTCAAGAAATTCGTTGGGTAACATTAGATGAAATAGAGACTTTTCCTTTTCCTAAAGCGAATACACAAATTATTGAAGTGTTGAAAAAAAATAAACGAGTTTAACAGGAGATTAGAGCAATAAATATCTCTTAAACAAGCATTAGATGATGAGTGGTTTCCTAAATAATGGATATAAGGGAGAGGGGTTACAACCTAGTTACATTTCTTCACATAGTATTGTTTATTTATGTCCGACTACTTAATTTATAATTTATAATTTAATGTCAATCCTTAATAATAAATTGAAATCGGCAACAACCGCCAGTCAAAATGATCATCCCAGTGGCGACAAACGCTTCAAAGTTCTAGATGTAACCATGAAGCGTGACCAATATCGTCAAGATTCCCTAATTGAAATTTTACACAAAGCACAAGAACTGTTTGGTTATTTAGAAGATGATGTCTTAGTTTATGTTGCGAGGGCATTAAAACTGCCTCTCAGTCGGGTTTATGGAGTCGCTACCTTTTATCATCTGTTCTCGCTGAAACCGGCCGGAAATCATACTTGTGTAGTTTGTTTAGGTACTGCTTGTTACGTTAAAGGGGGAGAAACCATTCTCAAAGCTTTAGAAGCCAAATTAAGCATTCATCCCGGAGAAACCAGCGAAGATGGGGAAATTTCCCTAATGTCGGCCCGTTGTATTGGGGCCTGTGGTATTGCACCGGCCGTCGTTTTTGATGGAACTGTTGCGGGAAAACAGGGGACAGATACCGTCTTAGAAAAAGTGAACACTTGGCAAAAAGAAGGTAAGCAATGGACAATTAGATAAGTAGAGGTTTATCAATTTATTCTCAATTAATTGGTAAAAGGAGTATTACAATGGATTGGAATCAATTACAAAATATCATTGCCCAAGAACAAGCTAAACGCAAAAGTATTAGAGTTCATTGTTGCACCTCAAGCGGTTGTGCGGCCGCTAATTCTTTACAAGTGAAACAACAATTAGAACAAGCCGTTATAGATAATAATATTAGCGATCGCGTGGAAGTAGTTGGGGTAGGTTGTATGGGGTTTTGTGGACGAGGCCCCTTAGTCGAAGTTGACCCGAATAACCTCTTATATGAAGAAGTTACGCCAGAAACCGCCCCTAGTATTATTGACGCGCTTAATGGGGGGACAGCTACCTGTCTTCAAGGAGATACTAAACATCCCTTTTTTAGTCATCAAATGCTAGTTGTCAGGGAATTTAGCGGTAAAATCAACCCTGAACGTATCGAAGAATATATCGCTGTGGGGGGATATCAATCTCTTTATAAAGCCATTTATGAGATGACTCCCACACAAGTTATCAGTGAAGTGACCAAAAGTGGACTTAGGGGAAGGGGTGGAGGAGGCTATCCTACCGGACTCAAATGGGCTACAGTAGCTAAAATGCCCAGCAAACAAAAATACGTCATTTGTAATGCAGATGAGGGAGATCCAGGGGCCTTTATGGATCGTAGCGTATTAGAAAGTGATCCTCATTTAGTATTAGAAGGAATGGCGATCGCAGCTTATGCGGTGGGTGCAGATCACGGTTTTATCTATATTCGCGCTGAATATCCCTTAGCGATCGAACGGTTACAGAAAGCCATACAACAAGCGAAACGATACGGGTTAATAGGCAGTCAAATTTTTGCGTCTTCCTTTGATTTTAAAGTAGATATTCGTATTGGGGCCGGGGCCTTTGTTTGTGGGGAAGAAACCGCCCTGATTCATTCTATTGAAGGGGGAAGGGGAAACCCTCGGCCACGCCCTCCCTATCCGGCGGAAAAGGGACTCTGGGACTGTCCAACGTTGATCAATAATGTAGAAACCGATGCTAATATTGCCGTCATTATTCGCAAAGGGAGTCAGTGGTATTCTGGTATTGGAACTGAAAAGAGTAAGGGAACCAAAATCTTTGCCTTAACAGGAAAAATTCGCAATAATGGACTAATTGAAGTGCCGATGGGCATTACCTTACGAGAGATTGTCGAGGAAATGGGGGGCGGTGTTCCTGATGGGGAGGTCAAAGCCGTACAAACTGGGGGCCCTTCTGGGGGATGTATTCCTGCGTCTTTACTGGATACTCCGGTTGATTATGATTCCTTGAGTCGATTGGGGTCTATGATGGGGTCAGGGGGCATGGTAATCATGGATAATACTACCAGTATGGTAGAAGTTGCTAAGTTTTATATGGATTTTTGTCGAGAAGAATCTTGTGGAAAATGCACCCCTTGTCGAGCAGGAACTGTACAATTATATGAATTATTAGATCGGTTAATAAAAAGGGAAGGAACGGCTCAAGATTTAACGAAATTAGAAGCCCTTTGTTATATGGTAAAAGAAACCAGTTTATGTGGGTTAGGAATGAGTGCGCCTAATCCAATTTTGAGTACCTTAAGATATTTTAAGGAAGAATATGAGGCCTTGTTAGAAGTATTAGTGTAGGGTGTGTTAGACGGCGACAATCTTTGTTATCACTAACATTTGCTAAGAGATTATTGCCCTATTTCCTTATTGCTATATGAGGGCTTGTTATATAAAGACATATAGCATTTTTATATTTCACATGAAAATACTATAGTAGTAGTTAATCTTCTGTAGGGACATAATATTCTTATTAAGGAGAAAACCTAGTTTAATAATCCATTAAATCTGTTAAATACTATACCGGAATTCTTAATAGTTAATTAAGTTTAAGTGTTTTTGTTAAGTTTTGTAAAGCAAAGATTAACTGAATCTGAAAAATAGTGCTAATTAGAGAAGAAATGATGCGCGAAATAGGAAGTCTTCAGTAGAATCTGAACTAGCTGCTTTAACGCAACAAAATTTTGTAGCGAAGTCAACACTTCGTTATCAGTAAAAAGTGTTTAATAAAGCAATAGGATACTATGACAGAATCAGTTTTTCCAGGTCAAGTAAACCCCTCTCGTGATCCCGTTCAAATCCAAAAATGGATGCGCTTCCTGGTGTGGAAAATTGCGATCGCCACCCTTTTATTAATGGCGGTAGGAAGTGCCACCAGGGTGATGAATGCGGGACTTGCTTGTCCTGACTGGCCCCTATGTTATGGTCAACTTGTCCCCACCCAACAGATGAACCTGCAAGTATTTTTAGAATGGTTCCACCGTCTGGATGCTTCTCTGATTGGGCTAAGTACAATGGCTTTAGTAGGACTATCTTGGTGGTTCCGAAAAGAACTGCCTAAATGGCTTCCTTGGGCTTCTGTAGGGGCTTTGGGCTTAATTTTGTTCCAAGGGGTATTAGGGGGACTTACCGTCACCCAACTGTTGCGGTTTGATATTGTCACCGCTCACCTGGGGGCTGCGTTGCTGTTTTTTGGCTCCCTGATTATCATTGCTGTATGTCTGACTCCTTATCAGGGAACCTCCACTGCAGGAAAATTAAGCCCTGTGGCTGTCACTGCTACTATTTTAGTCTACATACAATGTTTGTTAGGGGGATTAGTCGGTTCCCGTTGGGCCTTACATCAGTGTTTTGGGAGTTCTCAACTCTGCACCGTGATGAATAGTCATATTATAGGTGTTTTCCCTGCCACTATTGCCACCTTAGCCGTAGTTTTTCTGGCTTGGCGTATCCCTGCCCTGCATCCTGTATTACGTCAGTTAGCTTGGGTTTGTGGGGGTATTGTGGCCTTACAGATTCTTTTAGGGGTTGCTACCTTCCGTTTACATCTACAAGTAGAACCCTTAACTGTTGCTCATCATACTGTGGGTGCTGTCTTATTTGGTACCTTACTGACTTTGACAACCTTATCCATCCGCGATCGCTACTCAAAGAATACTCAATCTTTAGTAGCTCATAACTCATAAATTAACAGAATTTGGTGTGAATAATGATTGGGACTAATGTCGCCCCCCGTAATGAAAATTTTCTGCAAGTCGTCAACAGTTATTGTCAACTGACGAAACCTCGAATTATTCCCCTATTGTTGATCACTACCGCCGCGTCGATGTGGATTGCCTCTAAGGGAGAGGTAGACTCCTTTCAATTATTGATCACCTTATTAGGGGGAACTTTAGCAGCGGCCTCGGCTCAGGTGATGAATTGCATCTATGATCGAGATATTGATTATGAGATGTTACGCACTCGGGCCCGTCCTATTCCTGCTGGACGAGTACAACCCCTTCATGCCCTGATTTTTGCCGTTATTTTAGGGGTGCTTTCTTTTAGCCTTTTTGTCGTTTTTGTTAACCTTCTGAGTGGTTTATTAGCAATGTCCGGCATTGTTTTTTATATGCTGGTCTATACTCATTTACTCAAGCGTAATACTCCCCAAAATATTGTTATTGGTGGGGCCGCAGGTTCTATTCCTCCTTTGGTGGGTTGGGCTGCTGTAACGGGAGATTTAAGCTGGGCCCCTTGGGTCTTATTTGCCATCATTTTCTTATGGACTCCTCCCCATTTTTGGGCTTTAGCGTTAATGATTAAAGAGGATTATGCTCAGGTTAATGTGCCAATGATGCCTGTGATAGAAGGGGAAGAATCAACGGTTAAGCAAATTTGGGTTTACACTTTGTTGTTTATTCCTTGTACTTTCTTGTTGGTTTATCCTTTGGGAGTATCTGGGGTAATTTATGGCATCATTGCCGTTATTTTAGGGGCGATGTTTCTCCAAAAAGCTTGGCAATTAAAACAAGCACCCCTGGATCAAGATTTAGCGCGATCGCTGTTTAAGTTTTCTATTCTTTATCTGATGTTATTGTGTACGGGAATGGTGGTGGATAGTCTGCCTATGAGTCATCAATTAATTGCCGCTTTAGGGGATAATTTGACTACGTTAGTTAGTTTAATTCCTCTTTCTTAGAATCTTTAAATATGGGGGGCTTAATATCATTAAGCCCCTACATTTTTTTATTAAAAAAATCTTATGGGTTATTCAGTAAAAAAAAAGGGAAACTTTAGAATAAAGAGCATGAGAGAAATGGTTTTAACACCTACAAAATATTAGTTAAGTCCAAAGTATATTTTAACTGGTCTATTTAATTACTATAATACCCAATAAATTAAAAATTGAGGTAGCGATCGCCGATATTTATAATTTGCTTTTACTTGTATTCGACTGCTATAATGGTGATGGCTAATATCAATAGTAGTACCTTTTATTTCTTATCGGGATAAACTCCGGTTAACCTCATAACATCTTCAACAGTTGTACAATAATTATTTAACCCAAAAGTAGCAGGAGTAACAGGATTCTGATAACAAAAATGACGATAATTAATTGAGAAATAATCCCAATCTTCCATCTTTAACTTAAATACTTTAATAAAGAAATTAATTAAAGGAATAGACAAAATAATACTTAAATAAATCCGTTTATTAAGATAATTACAAATTTCTTGAATTGCTTGATCAATGGTTATTCTTTTATTACCTAAAACTAAATTTTTATTTTCTGATTCAGCTAAAGGATTATCTACCAAATATTGAACAACTTTAGCAATATCTTTAGCATGAACATAATGAAAACTACCATCCGCTTTAAACCAACGAATTAAATCTATCCATTTAATGACATCTCCAAACCCTCCCGAAAGATGAGAATAAGGTTTATTAGCTTCACCTCCAAACACAAGAGTAGGAAAAACCGTCGTCACTTTTTGATAAATTGGTAAATCTTGTAACTGCATATAACATTGATATTTAGTGCGAATATAATTAGTTCCTAACTCCCCTGCTTCCGGTAACGGTTTATTTTGTTGATCCAAAATACTCGCAGTTGAAAAATAAATAATTTGTTCACAAACTTGAGGATCAAGTAAATTCATTAACTGCAAAGTTTTAATCACATTAATCTCATAAGATTCTGTAATACCTCCCCAACTGGTAGCCGCTAAAATAGCAATATTAACCGTCTTTAATAAATCACTAAATTTTTCAATATTTTGTAGCTCACCCGTGATAAGATGAACATTAGGACGGCTTAAATAATTAAACTGCAACTTATCAGGATTTCTCACCAAAAAATAAAGCTCATGATCTGTTTCTTGAATCAGAGCTTCTGCCATATAATGACCTATACAACCACTAGAACCCGTTATAAAAATCCGTTTCATTCGTTAAAAAAGGGGAATATAGACAATGATGGGAATGATAACACTTTCTTCCTGGTAAGGTGGGCAATGCCCACCTTACTACTATTAAACTGGCAAAGCTAATAATTGATCAACCTGTTTAGCAGTTTCAAAGAAACAACGCACATTATCTTCAGGAGTTCCCACTAATACCCCATGACCTAAGTTTAAAATATGACCACCTCGTCCGGCTTTGCGCACCGTATCAAGAATACGACCTTTAATAAACTCATGGGAACCAAATAACACCCCAGGATCAATATTTCCCTGTACCTTCATATCTTTCCCTAACCTTTGTCTGGCCTCAGCCATATCTACAGTCCAGTCTACACTAACAATATCTACCCCAGATTGACCCATTCTCTCTAAAACGCCAGCACTACCGCTAATATAAAGAATTAGGGGAGTATCAGGATGAGTCTCTTTAACTTGACGCACTACTTGTTGTTGATAAGGAAGGGCAAACACTTCATAATCTTGAGGAGTTAATTGACCTGCCCATGAATCAAATAATTGCACAACTTGCGCCCCACAGTCAATCTGATAACGCACATAAACCGCGATCGCATCAGCTATTTTACTCAAAAAATTATGCAAAATAGCAGGTTGAGAAAAAGCCATACCCTTAATAATAGAATAGTTTTTAGAGCTTTTTCCTTCAATAGCATAAGCCGCTAATGTCCAAGGCGATCCTACAAATCCTAACACAGTAGATTGATTTCCTACTTCTTGACGTAAGGTTTGTAAAATCGTTTTGATAAAAGGCAAAGATTCTTCAGGATCAAGAGGAAACAATTTATCTACTTGCTCTTGAGTGCGAATAGGAGGATCAATAACCGGCCCTTTACTTTCAATAATATCAAAAGGAATCCCTATACCCGGCAAAGGAGTTAAAATATCAGAAAACATAATCACCCCATCGGGTTGAAATGCTCGCCAAGGTTGCAGAGAAATTTCGATAGCGAGGTCAGCATTTTCGGATCTTTGACGGAAACCAGGGTATTTATCCCGTAAATCCCTATATACTTGCATATAACGGCCTGCTTGACGCATCATCCACACAGGGGGACGATCTAACACCTCTCCCCGTGCAGCGCGAAGAAGACAAGGCATATCATTAGCTTGAGTCATCGTGGCTTTTCCAGTAATAAGCGTGCATTTCTCAGCTTATCATTGTGGGTGAGCCTCCCCACCAGACGAATTAATGAATGTTCAAAAATTAATTAAGGAACTAATTGCCAAATTTGACTTCTTTTGTGAGTAGGGATTGACAAACCATAGTCAAAGACGGCAATCTTAAACAAAGTTAAAATTGAAACTACTTTAAGAATCTACTGTCTTTATGCTGCCTTTCTTATCATCACTGCTAGTGGCTCAAGCGACATCGTCCCTAACCTTCAGGGAACTCCCCCCTCAATTTATTGCTGAACCCCAACAGGTTCGTACCTTACCCGGCAAACTCAACGATGTCTTGGTTTTTAACAGCAATAGTCCAGAAGTGGTACAAACAGAAGGGGTTCTCCTATCAACTTTTCCCCCTAATGGGAAACAAGTTCCATCAGCCCACTTAAATAAGCCCATGGAAGGGCGATTTGATATCTTCACCCATCATATTTCCCGACCGAACCAACCGCGCACCCTCTATCAAGGTATTCTTGTTCATAACCCAACCTCTCAAACTGTTATTGTCAGAGTCCTACAAGGAGCAAGTTATCTAACTTCTCCTGATGCTCCTTTTGTTCAGTTACCTCCTGTGGTGGAAGATCCTTCTGGACGAATATTTTCTGGACCAGGATCTCGCCTTATGGGAGATATTCTACGGGGATTTAATGATCCTCAGTTGGCCCGTCGTATTACTATTCCCCCTGGTCAAAGTAGGATGCTGTTTAGCTTACCTATCAGTCCTAGTAACGCTCGTTCTACTTTTATGCGGGTTTATAGTGACGGGCCGGTTTATGTGGCTAATTTGGCAATGTATGAAGTCCCTGATCAATTATCAGAAGATACGGAGGTTATTACCTATCGTTCCCCTCACCTCAATGAATGGCGATACTTGATGACTAAAGGAAATTTGATTTTTCCCAGGGATCTTGCCCCAACCCCTCCTAATGCCATTAGACCAGAGGAAAAGACGATTTATGGTCGAGTAGCAGGAATTTCGGTAGGCTCGGAATGGGAGGCTACTGTCTCTGATGGGCCCGGTAAACCTTATTTGAGTATCCCTGAACGGGGTAAGGCGTTTTCTTATCCTCTGAGTACGGTGACAACGGGAACTCACGGCACACAACAGGTACAAAGTGCGCCTATGTTAGTGCGTTATCCTGATACGGCTTATCAAGCTCATGGTAATTATGGGGTACATTACAGTCTGACTCTACCTTTGAGTAATAAAACTAATGAAAGGCAAACTGTGGCAGTTGCTCTACAAACTCCTTTTAAACAGGATCAATATGCCGATCGCCTGATCTTTACTCATCGTCCTCAAGGTCAAATTTTCTTTCGCGGAACGGTACGAGTTGCTTATAAGGAGCAAGATGGCACTACTCAAGCACGATATTTTCACTTAGTGCAACGACAGGGACAACAAGGGGAACCTTTAATGCGCTTTAATTTAGCTCCAGGGGAAAGTAGAGAGGTAGAGGTTGATTTTATCTATCCTCCTGATGCAACTCCTCCCCAAGTCCTCACAGTGCGTACTCTGGAGTTATTCTATGGGGACTCTCGTTAAGCGAAATAAAAGTAGGGGTCAACGGCGGTTGACCCCTACAACAAGGGCTAAAAGATAAAAGCATAGGCGGTTTAAATGCACAACGCCTTTTAAGCTAAAATCAAACATGGTGATTTCCCTGAATAAAAAGCGATTAACCTCATGAAATATTTGTTAAGATTAGCGGTTATTTTTCTGTGTTTTTGGGGGTTAATTGCCCCAATGTCGGCTCATGCGGCTAGTTCTTCTTCCGTAACTGGTAGCGTAGCTTCTTTTGCCGATGTAAATCTCACAGGGAAGGATTTTTCGGAACAAAATCTACAAACGGCTCAATTTACTAACGTCGATCTCACAGACGCTAATTTTCGTCAGGCTGATCTACGGGGGTCGGTTTTTAATGGTTCAGCTTTAACTAATGCTAATTTACAAGGGGCAGATTTAACTAACGGGTTAGCTTATCTGAGTAGTTTTCAAGGGGCAGATCTCTCAGATGCTGTCTTCGCTGAAGCTATTATGTTACGCACCATTTTTGATAATGCTACAATTACAGGGGCTGATTTTACTTTTGCGGTTTTAGATGGCTACCAAGTTGCTCAACTGTGCGCTCGCGCCGATGGGGTTAATTCAAAAACTGGGGTTAGTACCCGTGAGTCTTTGGGCTGTTTATGATGGTTAAGCGCGTTGGTGTAATTGGTGGTGGACAATTAGCCTGGATGATGGCTGATGCGGCTCAACGGTTAGGCGTAGAATTAGTCATACAAACCCCCTTCCCTGATGATCCGGCTGTCTCTATCGCCCATGAGGTCGTTTTTGCCCCCATTGATAATGCGATCGCTACAGCCCAATTAGCTCAAGGATGTGATATCATTACTTTTGAGAATGAGTTTATTAATTTAGTTGATTTACAACAATTAGAGCAACAGGGGGTCTGTTTTCGCCCCAGTTTAGCCGCTCTTTCCCCTTTATTAGACAAATATCAGCAACGTAGTTATCTACAAAAAATTAATCTACCTGTTCCTGATTTTACTGTCTTAGACGACTCTTTATCTGTCCGTTGGCCATTCCCCGTGGTGGTTAAAGCTCGTCGTCATGGTTATGATGGTCAAGGCACTTTTATAATTAAAACCCCCCAGGAGTTAGAAAAAACTCGTCAAGCTTTCTCGTCTATTACCTTGATGGTTGAGGAGTTTATCCCTTTTGAACGAGAATTAGCTGTCATGGCCGCTCGTAGTGTTACGGGTGAAGTAGTAGTCTATCCAGTAACGGAAACCTATCAAAAAAATCAGGTTTGTCATTGGGCGATCGCACCTGCTAATATTACTCCTGAAATTCAAGCTCAAGTGACGGAAATTGCCTCTCATTTACTGACTCAATTACAAGTCGTAGGCATTTTTGGTATTGAACTATTTTTAACCTCAGAAGGTCAATTATTAGTCAATGAGATTGCACCGCGTACCCACAATTCAGGGCATTACACCCTAGATGCTTGTAATATCTCTCAATTTGAGATGCAATTACGGGCAGTTATGGGACTTCCTTTATGCACACCTGAGCTAATTTGTCAAGGGGCAGTAATGATAAATTTGTTAGGGTATGAACATTCTAATAACGATTATAGAGAAAAACGTCAGAAAATGTCAAGCCTTCCTCAGACTTATGTGCATTGGTATGGTAAAAAAGAGTCTCGTCAGGGCAGAAAATTAGGTCATGTTACTGTTTTGTTAGAAGAAGTAATTGAGTCTGAAATAAAGCGACAAGAAGCTTTATTAAATAGGGCTAAACAGATAGAATCTATTTGGTATAGTTGATAAGTAAATTGTCATAATTAAACGTATATTGTCATTGCGAGTAGAACGAAGCAATCGCAGGAGTGTGGATAGTTAATTATAACGGGTTCTACCGAACCTAATAACCTGAGTTCGATATAACTGAAATAGCCAAAACCTTTGTCCAGCTTCGCTTAAGAGGTTTCATTGTCGGGTTGTTTCTGCTGCTTATTAAGAATATTCTCAATAAAGAATCAATAAAGCCCGCGATCGCGGGCTTTATGTCATTAACTGAAACTAATTGACAATAGTAAACTAAGACTATTTGGCTTGTAAGTATTCTTAGATATAAGTTTCAGATGTTCGCTTTATGTCGAACTCAGGTTAATAGGCTTAAACTCGATCGGTTAAGCTATTTTCACTTTGAATAACCTAGCCGATTCTTTTCCCATCTGTTTTTTTTGAATAACTTATTTTAGTTATTCTGTATTGACTTATCATTTAGTATAATATAATGATTTTTGAAATCTATTTTAATAAAGCTATTTGTTTTCATAGCTTGAATACCTAAAATAGTAGAAGAAACAATAATTAAGGATAAGAGATATGTATTAAGATTAGTGAAATTTTTCATTTTCAGATAGATGACTAACAATAACTACACTAATTATGGTTACATAAAAATTGTAAAGTAACAAGATAAAATATCTTTATAAAATTTTCTTTATAAAGACATTTATGCAAGAATTATATTGACTTTTAAATAAACCTCAGATAATATAAAGGCAAAATTAATTTTTGATGTAAGTATATGAATAAAAATAAAAAATCCTTTATAAAAACGATAAGGGAGGAAAAGAATCTAACAAGAAAAGAATTAGCTAATATATTTGGTGTGACAGAAATGACAATTTATAACTGGGAAAATAATAATAATATTTTTGAAGAATGGATTGAAAAAATAATTAAAGGATGTGAATTATTAGAATATAATCTTAATGACTTAAAAGAATTTTTAAAGGATACTACGAATATTGAAATTAACACTGATAAAGATATTTTGACAGGATCTCAAAACAACAAAATAATAGCTGGAGAAGTTGACAATAAAGGATTTGATAGTATAATAAATAAAAATCATGATAGTATTTTACTCCCAAATCATATTTCAGATATTTTTTATAATGGCTATAAAAATGACCAAATTTTTAGCTTAATTTCAGAGATAGAGCATAATTTATCTAGTTCTAATAATCAACAACAATCAAACGATATAAATCAAACAATTATTAATAATAATTGTTTAGGAATTGATACTGAATCAATTAATTCTAACGATATAAATAATCAAGGAATAACTGAAGTTTAAACTATTACCAAAACATTTACACTCATTCATTTACCTCATTTACACTAGCTAGACTGTACGGTTCGATTGTATAATAGAGTCTATATGGGAATCCACTCGTATGCACGGCAGTGGAGGTTCAAAATGGGTTCTACCGAACCTAATATGTAACGCTGTTACAATTGTCAGCTTAAACCCTAAAGGGTTAAGCTATAAAGACAAAACCCACCTACGTGGGTTTAATTTAGCCCCCTTCGGAAGGCTTAGTTTTTATAGTATCAGACATAAGGTCTGTCTGTAGGCATTGATTTAATTGATTTCTGACGAGGAGACTCTTATTATATACTTGCTACTGATAATCAAGTAATTTCTCTAGAAGATTTTCTAGACCTACCAGAAGTTAAACCGGCTAGGGAATATATTGATGGTAAAATCATTCGAAAACCTATGCCTAAAGGTAAACATAGCAGATTACAATTAAAGCTTTGTAATAGTATTAATGAGGTAGCAGAAAGTTCAAAAATTGCTTATGCTTTCCGGGGGTTAAGTTGTAGCTTTGGAACCCGTTCTATTGTTCCTGATGTTTCTGTATTTACTTGGTCAAAAATTCCTTTTGATAGGGATGGAGAACCTATACATGATTTTTTATTGTGTCCAGACTGGGTAATTGAAATTTTGTCCCCCCAACAAAGTTCAAATAGAGTGACGGGTAATATTCTTTATTGTTTAGAAAATGGCTGTAAATTAGGATGGTTAATTGATCCTGATGATCGCTCAATTTTGATGTTCTTTGCTGATCAATCTCCTAAATTATTACAAGGGGATGAATCTTTATTGACCTTAGCAGAAATTCCACTAAATTTAACTATTAATCAGGTTTTTAGTTGGCTCAAAATGCAAGCTTAATCAGGATCATTTTTATCTTGAAATTAACTTAAGAGTCCAAAAATCACCCTCCAAAAACAACCGCGTCAGGAATCTCATAACGTTCCTTACCAATGCGAATAATAAAAAGATCGCTCTGTTTTGAGGAACTAAACTCACCTGGATCGGCTTGACTGACATCAGCACCGATCGCTTTACCATTTTTAAAGAAGATCACGCGGCTACGTCCATCCGGTTTTTTTACCGTTACGTCAGCATTACCATTACCTTTACGAACTACGCCAAAAGGACAAGATCCAGTCGGTTGTCCATTCCCCATGGAACAGGGAATATTACCCGTCGCCTGAAAATTTGTCCCCGGAACTTTGGCATCACTGTTAATATTACCTGCAATATTAATTTGAAGTTTGTAGTTTGCCACCTCATTGCGACGCGCTGCACTTCGTATCAGGGCAACCCTTATTAAGTAATCCCCAGAGGCAGGAAGTGTACCTTTAAAGCGATTATTATTAGTTTCGCCGATGAACATTGCCCCATCATTACCAGGTACTTTTCCAGGGGCAAAAATATTAAAAGAATTTCCCCCATTATTGGTAGTCAGACTAACCGTCATCGATTGCCCTGCTTTGGCATTAATCAGGTAATCGACAATCTGTTGCCCTTTGATTTTACCTTGAATAGTTGTTCCTGATGTTCCTGATTTGAATTGAACCCGTTCTTTACGGATTTCACTCAAGGCTGGGGTTGAGAAAAGTGCAGGGGTAGTGATTAACGTTGCCAGTAATAAAGCTGAAAAGAGTTTACGCATTTTTATACTTCCCTAACTTGCAGAGGAATTGGATATAATTAGAAGTTAGATAGACTATCATTATATTAAAAACCATGTCTCAAACTGTTACTATCGAAGATATTTATAAGCTATTTGAGAAAACTAACGAGAATTTCCAGCTATCTCGTCAAGAATATGATCGCCGTGCTGCCGAAGCTAAGGATGAAGCTGATCGCCGTGCTGCCGAAGCTAAGGATGAAGCTGATCGCCGTGCTGCCGAAGCTGATCGCCGTGCTGCCGAAGCTAAGGATGAAGCTGATCGCCGTGCTGCCGAAGCTAAGGATGAAGCTGATCGCCGTGCTGCTGAAGCTGATCGCCGTTTAGCTAAACTTGAAAAAGCTTCTGCTAATGCTATGCGTGCAGTGGAAGGGTTAACCACTCGTTGGGGAAGATTTGTCGAAGAATTGGTAGAACCGGCAGTAATTAAATTGTTTAGAGACAAGGGAATTGATGTTAAAGAAACCTACAGTCGCGCTAGAGTAAAACGTCAAGGAATAGCGATGGAAATTGATATTTTAGCAGTAGATGAAACCGAGATAGTTTTAGTGGAATGTAAGTCTCGTTTGTCGAAAGATGATGTTAATGAATTTTTGGAAAAATTAAGTCGATTTAAAGAAGCATTTCCCCATTATCAAAATTATCATGCTTATGGTGCAGTCGCAGGGATTGAAATTGATGAAGGGGTAGATCGTTATGCTTATAAACAAGGTCTATTTGTTATTAAACCATCGGGAGAAACAGTAGAAATTATTAATGATTCGGGATTTATGCCTAAGTCATGGTAAGTTTATAAGCGAACTTTTATTCTAAAATATCTAAGACAGCTTTAGGATTTAATTTATCTTTAAACCAAATAATTTTAACAGGAACATCAGTAAAATTAACTCCGGCTTTTTCTAAATTTAATCGTTCAGATATGGCTAAAATTAAATTATCAACCTCTGCATTACTCACTTGATAGAATTTTTTTTGTAGATATTCTGGTCGCCAATATCCGACAATTTCTAATAAAAAATCTCGTCCATCGGGATGCACTAAACGAAAGTCGGGAATCATGACACTTCCGGGTAAAGGAATTAAATCTACTTCCCTTTCTAATCGCCATTCGGTCTTTAATTTGTCCCATCTTTTAGCAAAAGATTCTTCTAACATACTATCATAAGTTTTGCCCTTAGAATAATGACTCACTAACCCACAATGATCATCTAAACTAAAATAATTTATTTTAATTCCTCCCGTATAAGAATCTCGACTTTGTAACTTAGTTTTGAGACTCCATTTACTAACGTGCAGTAAAGCAGGAATCATTTTAGCTAAGGCTAAACCATAACGAGTATTAGGCTTAAATAAACTGGTTGGCCCATCAATAGTAATAGTAAATCCCGTATCAGAATCTCCTTCAATATAAGCCATTAATTGAAATAATTTCAGATAACGAAACAGTAATTTATATTCCCCTGGATCATTACGATGAGCATTGAGAATAATATGATTAGAACGATAAAAAATACCTTGAACTTGAGATAAATTATAACGATGAATTAAATTTTCAGGGGTAGGAGCATCAAAATTAGTTAAAATACGATTTTCTAGTAAATCAGCATATAATCCCCTTTCAATATCACTAGGTAATACTTCCCTGTGTAGTTCTTCACTTAAGAGACTAGCAATACTTTCTAATAACTGAGGACGATTTTGCGGAATAGTTACCCCAGTTGCGGCACGAGAAAATACTTTATGTCTCAGTTTTTGTGGTTCGAGAGGACTAATAATTTCAAAGGTCGAAAAATGATTTTTTAATAGATGTGCTAAGCCCCGTTTTACCCTATAATTAGGATTATCTCCTTCTAATTCTAGTAACTTTTCATTTAATTGTCCTTGGCTAAAACCTATCGCCCCTTGAAAACAATCAATTTGTTCAGAAACTAACGCGATCGCGCTAAAATCTAAAGGTAAGCGTTTAGGAACGATGGAGTCTCCACTGTAACGATAAATTAGTAAATCAGACGGCAACATAATTAGTGATTAATTGTTAATTTCAAATAATAAAATGCAATAATTGCATAATTGTTAAGAAATCCTGACAGAATAGACTTAAGCAGAACAAAACCATGACACCGACACAGTTAATGACCCTTTATCGACCCTTAGAATGCCGTCCTGATAGTTATTTTGCTTGGTATCAGCAAGGAAATAGACTCAGGGTGGGAGAACTTTATGGAGAAGCGTTAATCAGTTACGAAAAAGCCTTAGAATATTATCCTAACGACTATTGGGCTTGGTATAAAAGGGGTATGACTTTAGAAGAATTAGGCCGTTATGAAGATGCAGTAAACAGCTACGAAAACGCCGCACAGATTCAACCAAACAATTATTGGGCTTGGTATGATCAAGGGTGTGTTTATCTTGAACAATTAAAAGAGTACGAAAAAGCAATTGAATGCTTTGATAAAGCTCTTATTGCCTATCCTAACGATTATTGGGCCTATTATCGCAAAGGGGACGCTTATCGCTTATCGGGAAACTATGAACAGGCGATCGCAACGTTTAACAGGGCATTAGAACTTCGTCCTTCTGATTATTGGGTGTGTTATCGTCGAGGAGATTGTTTACGCGAGTCAGGACAAATAGAAGCGGCTTTAAGGGACTATAAAAAAGCGTTGGAAGTTAAACCCCATGATTATTGGGCCTGGTATCAACAAGGACAAATTTTACAACAGTTGAACCGTTTTTCTGAAGCTATTGAGTCTTACGAAAAAGCCTTAGATGCGGAATCAGAAGATCAGTATGCTTGGTATAATAAAGCTTGTTGTGAGGCAACATTAGAACATTCTTATGACGCTATCTGTTCTTTGAAAAAAGCCATTAATCTCTATCCTGAGATTTATATCGAAATGGCGAGAAATAATCCCATATTTGCTAATTTATGGAATGATTTTAAGTTAACAGAATTCATTGAATTGTATCAGAATTCTAACGGTAACGGCACATTAAACCTAAATTGAGTTGATTGAAATGTTTAAAACACCTCGTACACAATGATCTTAATGTGCGAGGTTATCTATTTTCCTTTATCGCCATACAGCCAATTATTTATGATACCCAAAAATTTCCCCCAACCTCCCACCTTTAACCGTGTAGAAGATGAACGTCGTTATCGTCAACAACGTTTAGTAGCTGCTTTACGTTTGTTTGCTCATTATGGCTTTGATGAAGGGGCAGCAGGTCATATTACGGTAAGAGATCCAGAATTATTAGATCATTTTTGGGTGAACCCTTTTGGTCTGTATTTTGGTCAGATTCGAGTATCAGATCTGTTACTTGTTAATGAGGGTGGTGAAGTCGTTGAAGGCAATAAATTACTCAATACAGCAGCATTTGCTATTCATTCTGAGATACATAAAGCTCGACCTGATATCAATGCTGCTGCTCATGCTCATTCTTTGTATGGCAAAACTTGGTCAACTTTAGGACGACTTCTCGATCCACTGACTCAAGATGCTTGCGCTTTTTATGAAGATCATTCTCTATTTGACGATTATACTGGACTAGTGTTAAAAACAGAAGAAGGTAAGCGTATTGGGGAAACTTTGGCACAACATAAGGCAATTATTTTACAAAATCATGGTTTACTGACGGTAGGAAAATCTTTAGATGAGGCTGCTTGGTGGTTTATTACAATGGATCGTTCTTGTCAATCTCAGTTAATGGCTGAAGCAGTTGGAAAACCGATTATAATTGATCCTGACACGGCTCGTTTAACCTATAGTCAAGTTGGTAGTTCTTATGCGGGTTGGTTTAGTTTTCAGGGTCTATATGATATGATTATTCGTCAGCAACCTGATTTATTCGATTAAAATGATTTAACAATAATTTAGACATAATTATGAAACTCAATACAAGACTATATACTCAACCTTTATCTAACCTATTAGGACAAACAATTCTTAATCGAAATAATACCAGTATTTTAGAACTTGATAAATCCGAAATTATTGAGTTGTTTCAATCTTATGGGGTGTTATTATTCAGAGGATTTGAGGCAGATGTGGAAATTTTTACTCAGTTTTCTAATTCATTAAGTAGCAATTTTATCAATTATGCGGGTGGGGTATTTAATCGCAAAATTATTAATAATGATCCCACTGTCTTAACGGTTAATGACTTCAAAGATGAAGTTAAATTACATGGAGAAATGTACTATCAAAAATATCAACCTTTAATGATCTGGTTTTTTTGTGCAACTCCTCCTCTAGAAAATGGACAAACTATTGTCTGTGATGGTCGTCAATTTTTTGAAGCACTTCCAGAACATCTCAAAGATTTATTATTGACTAAAAAATTAAAATATACTGGTCATTTGAGTCAAGAAGCTTGGCAAAAACGCTATAAAACAGATGATTTAGAAGAAGTCAAAGCTACTTGTTTTAGTAATGATATGCAATGTCAGGTCAACGAGGATCAATCAATTGATCTTCAATATATTTGTCCAGCTATCCATTCCAGTCGTAAGGGTGACTGTCGGACTTTTATTAATAGTTTATTACCGGCTAAAAAGTTAACTCCTAATAATGTTTTATTTGAAGATGATTCAAAAATATTAGATGATGTAATGACAGAATTATATGATATTGGGGAAAAATTAACCACAGAAATTAACTGGCAAAAAGGTGATATTCTGATGATTGATAACTGATAACTGATAACTGGTAACTGATAACTGATAACTGGTAACGCCAAATGACTTCTCCTCTTTATCAACAAATCGCACAATTTTACGATGCTTCAAGTGGACTGTGGGAGCAAGTTTGGGGTGAGCATATGCACCACGGTTATTATGGAAAAGCAGGGACTTATAAACTTAATCGTCGTCAAGCACAAATTGATTTAATAGAAGAATTATTGATTTGGGCTAATGTTAGTAACGTTAGCCATTTTATTGATGTCGGTTGTGGTATTGGAGGCAGTACCTTATATTTAGGGCAAAAATTCAATGCCCAAGGTCAGGGAATTACTCTATCCCCCGTACAAGAAGCTAGAGCCACCGAAAGAGCAAAAGATTTCAATTTACAACAACAGGTACAGTTTCAGGTTGCTGATGCCCTAAATATGCCCTTTGCAGACGATCAATTTGACTTAGTATGGTCTCTCGAAAGTGGGGAACATATGCCTGACAAGACAAAGTTCTTACAAGAGTGTTACCGTGTCCTGAAACCAGGAGGTACTTTAATTCTAGCTACTTGGTGTCATCGTCCGACAGAATCCTTGGCAGGGGAATTAACTGCTGATGAAAAACGGCACTTAGGGGAGATTTACCGAGTTTATTGTTTACCTTATGTGATTTCTTTGCCAGAATACCAAAAAATAGCTCAGGAGTGCGGATTTAATCAAATTTTAACTGATGATTGGTCAATAGCTGTTGCTCCTTTTTGGGATGGAGTGATTGAGTCTGCCTTCGATGCTCAGGCAATTATGGGACTGTTAAAAAGTGGCTGGCAGACCATTGAGGGGGCTTTATCCTTGGGGTTAATGCGTAGCGGGTATGAACGGGGTTTGATTCGCTTTGGGTTATTATCAGCAAATAAAAAATAGAAGATTACGAACAGCTTAGTTTAATATTATCAAAATAGTAAATTTAGAGATCCAATGAACAAAAAAATTTCAGATATCCAGATTTTGCGTGCTTTGGCTATCTTGTTTGTTTTATTACAGCATTTTAGCTTAACGCCCACCATAATTAATATATTTCCCGTTAAAATTACTCTACCACTATATATTGGCGTTGAACTATTTTTTGTGATTAGCGGCTATGTGGTTGCTCGCTCTTTTTTTTCAGGAACAAAAATAACCCCTATTTATTTTTATAGCAAAAGAATTTTCCGTATTTATCCTGCGTTATTTGTTTTTATCCTGCTTTGTTATTTATCCAATTTAATTTCCACTTCAATAAATTTGCCAGAGGGAGTTGTCGATATATTTTCTTTGCCCTGGGATAATTTATTGAAAAGATGTTTGAAAATTCTTTTAGGTATTTATATTAACAGTATTGATGCTTTAAATACCGAAGGAAATCCTTTAGCTTTTGGGGCAATGTGGAGTCTTTCAGTTGAATTTCAATTTTATACATTTGTCTTTTTACTAGGGTTAATACTGGTTTTTGTAACTAAAAATAATAAATATTTTATTGAAAACTTTTTTCTATTTTTATTTATATTTTTCTATATTTATATTTTGATTTCTCGATTAATGATTCTTTTTAATTATTCCACAAATTTGTTTATTAAAAACTATATTGTTTCTTATGATTTTGATTTTCTTTTGCTGGGTTTTGTCTTGGCAATTATACAAAAAAAAGAATGGATTTCTCCGAAATTTTTTCTACATAAAGAAAGTGCTATGTTTATGTCACCGATTTTATTAGTTATTCCTCTGTTTTTAACCTCAATCAGCGAATCTCCTTTTGCCAAAGAACAAATAATTATGGAAGGCATTTCTTCACCGATTATCGGACTATGCTTTACTATCCTAATTTATCTGGCCTCAACTTCGGGATGTTTTCCTGGGGAAAAATCTCGTTTGTACTCCGTCTTATCTTGGATTGGAGATAGAAGTTATACAATTTATTTATTTCATTTTCCTTTTTTTATCTTGATTTGGATTCTTTTTTATAAATTATTTCCCCTTGCTTTTAGTAATGATTGGAATTATGGTTTTGCACAAATGATAGTAACAGCTTTACTCTTAACTCCTTTCGTAGAATTTATCTATCGTTACCTTGAGTTGCCATTAATCGAATATTCCCATAAATTTATTTTTAAAAGATTACGTCCTTAGTCCACTACCACTTCCCTAGAAAGTCTTCCCAACACTCCTTGTTCACAGGGCAAACCCATTTAATTCTCTATGTTAATAATCGAAACTTAATGCAGAAAGTCTTAACAGAAGCAGCAGATAAAATAATTTATTACTCTTCTAAAAGCATTGGCGATCGCTGATTTTATCAATAAATTCAACTTATGTATAAATGAGTTTTGATTGATTATTATCATTAATCAAACTTTTTAACATGGCTTGAACACCCCTTGACGATTTGATCGTTTTTGTCGATTTTGCCCAAATTTGCGTGAAAATGAACTTTTGCCTTTTTTCAAAATGTGTTATGCTTATGTTAGATGGTATAAATCTGTCTAAAAATAAGCACTTAAAGCTGGAAACCTGCTATCTGACGTTGTTTTTTCTGATTTTTTCTTTCTCCTCCTCTAAAAATTATCACTCCCTCAGCAGGTGTGTTTATTAAAACATAGTTACTGATCATGATATTCCTCAACTATTTCATGAATTAAAATAACAGTATTTAAGTACCGAGAATCTAATGATAACTATTTAACTAATTATGCCTAAAGTTGATATTAAAAACCTTTATTATATTACCCATATTGAAAATATACCTTCAATCCTTGAGCGAGGAATTTTATCTCACCAAGAAGTAGAAAGACTAAATATTGATTTTACTCCTATTTATGATCATGAGATTGTTAGTAAACGCAAGGATAAATCAACTGGAGAAAATGATAGTCTATGGAACTATGCAAATCTTTATTTTCAACCTCGTAACCCAATGATGTATCGAGTTGTCCATGAAAAAGATACACGAAATATCGCAATTATAGCCGTTAAATCCAATGTTTTATCAGAAATAGGAGTTAGGGTTACGAATGGGAATGCAGCGAATAATGCAACCGAATTTTACCCATCATCAGAGGGAAGAAAAGTTTTAGAAAAAAATTGGAAAATCATACAAAATGATTGGTGGAATGACTCAGATGGTTCAAAACGCATCATCATGTCTGAATGCTTAGTTCCCAGGAAGATTAAATCTGATTTTATAGACTCAATTTTTGTTTGCGATCATCATACTCAAAGCAAAGTTAAGCAATTAATTAGTAATTCCAATATTCCTGTTATTCCTGAACCTACTTTATTTTTTAAACCTATTTCTTCTCAGCGAATTGGAACTAATATTTCCCTAATTGATGGGGATATGTTTTTCTCCAAAATGCACACTCTAACAATCAGTGTTAATCTTCAAGGTATTATGGGAAAAGGATTAGCTTCTAGAACAAAATATCAATTCCCTGATGTTTATGTTTTTTATCAAGATGCTTGTAGAAAAAACGAAATCACTGCGGTACAACCTTGTATTTATAAAAGAGAAACTTCTTTAGATCAAGAACTTGCTGATCTCACCTCACCATTGAATACTCCTAATTCTGTTAAGTGGTTTTTACTCTTTGCGACTAAACGTACATGGCGCGAAAATTCTCGATTAGAAGATATTGAAGGTGGATTAGATTGGCTGAGAAAAAATGCTAGACAACAAGGAATTAAATCTTTAGCATTGCCAGCTTTAGGATGTGGTTTAGGCAATTTAACTTGGTCTGATGTGGGACCTTTGATGTGTAGTTATTTACATGATATAGGAATTCATGTGGCAATTTATCTACCCCGTGAGGCTCAAATTTTACCTGAATATTTAGAAGAAAGCTATTTACTAAGAAATTTATCTTAAAATGTACAAGAAAAATATGTTGATGTATAAAAGCTATAATCGAAAAATTACTATTGCTGCGACAAAAGAAGGTAAAAGTATTAATCGTTGGATGGAGGAAGTCTTAACAAAAGCAGCAGATACGACTATTTATCCATCTTCTAAAAGCATTGGCGATCGCTGATTCTATTCATCAGTAGAACTTATGTATAGATGAGATTTGATTGATTATTATCATAAATCAAACTTTTTAATATGGCTTGAACACCCCTTGACGATTAGATCGTTTTTGTCGATTTTGACCAAATTTGCCTGAAAATGAAATTTTGCCTTTTTTCAAAATGTGTTATGTTTATGTTAGATGGTATAAATCTGTCTAAAAACAAGACATTAAAGCTGAAAACCCTCTATCTGACGTTGTATTTTCTATTTTTTTCTTTCTCCTCCTCTAAAAATTATCACTCCCTCGGCAGGGACGTAAGATAACACAAATTTACCAAAAACAATATTGATCAATAATTTCTTGAAGTATTGTTTATCAAGAATGAAAAATCGCTGGCACTACAACCCCTATCTAACCCCATGACTGCACCATTTACCCCCCAAGAAATTGCCACAGAAGGACTCAAACCCCAAGAATATGAAGACATAGTCAAACGTCTTGGCCGACACCCCAACAAAGCAGAATTAGGGATGTTTGGGGTCATGTGGTCAGAACACTGTTGTTACAAAAATTCTCGTCCTCTCCTCAAACAATTTCCCACCGAAGGCGATCGCATTTTAGTAGGCCCCGGAGAAAATGCAGGGGTTGTAGACTTAGGAGACGGATTAAGATTAGCCTTTAAAATTGAGTCCCATAATCATCCGTCTGCTGTCGAACCTTTTCAGGGTGCAGCAACAGGAGTAGGAGGAATTTTACGGGATATATTTACAATGGGTGCGCGTCCTATTGCCACTTTAAATTCCTTGCGGTTTGGGAACTTAGAAAATGCCAGAAACCGACGATTATTTACAGGAGTTGTTGAAGGAATCTCCCATTATGGTAATTGCGTTGGGGTCGCAACTGTTGGCGGTGAAATTTATTTTGATCCTGCTTACAATGGCAACCCGTTAGTTAATGCCATGGCCTTGGGTTTAATGGAGACAGAAGACATCGTTAAATCTGGAGCATCTGGAATTGGTAATCCTGTCTTATATGTAGGTTCAACTACGGGTAGAGATGGCATGGGTGGAGCCAGTTTTGCTAGTGCAGAATTAACCGATAAATCAATGGATGATCGTCCTGCAGTACAAGTTGGTGATCCTTTCTTAGAAAAATCATTAATTGAAGCTTGTTTAGAAGCTTTTAAAACGGGGGCAGTAGTAGCGGCCCAAGATATGGGTGCAGCAGGAATTACTTGTTCCACATCAGAAATGGCTGCTAATGGAGGAGTCGGCATTGAATTAGACTTAGATAAAATCCCTGTCAGAGAAACTGGAATGGTTCCCTACGAATACTTATTATCTGAGTCCCAAGAACGAATGTTATTTGTTGCTAAAAAAGGCAGGGAACAAGAATTAATAGATATTTTTCATCGTTGGGGACTGCAAGCAGTAGTCGCAGGAGAAGTCATAAGTGACCCCATTGTGAGAATTTTGTTTAAGGGAGAAATTGCTGCAGAAATTCCGGCTAATGCCTTGGCTGATAATACCCCAATTTATCATCGAGAGTTGCTAGAAACAGCCCCAGAATACGCCCAAAAAGCTTGGCAATGGACAGCAGAAAGTTTACCTGATTGTACAGCAGAAGGCATTGAGATTAAGGGAGAATTCAAAACCTGGAATGATGTACTTTTAACCCTATTAGATACCCCATCTATTGCCTCTAAAAAATGGGTTTATCGTCAATATGATCATCAAGTACAAAATAATACTGTAATGTTACCAGGAGGGGCAGATGCAGCAGTTATTCGTATTCGTCCTATTGAGGCGAAACCAGATACTTGTACAATAGGAGTAGCCGCTACAACTGACTGTAATTCCCGTTATGTTTATCTTGATCCCTTAGAAGGAGCAAAAGCTGCCGTTGCAGAAGCAGCAAGAAACCTTAGTTGTGTCGGTGCAGAACCTTTAGCTATTACGGATAATTTGAATTTTGGTAGTCCCGAAAATCCTATAGGATATTGGCAATTAGCTTTAGCTTGTCAGGGTATTTCGGAAGCTTGTCGAGAATTAAATACACCTGTTACCGGAGGCAATGTTTCCCTTTATAATGAGACAGTTGATAGCGCAGGAAACCCTCAACCAATTTATCCTACTCCAGTCATAGGCATGGTAGGATTAATTCCTGATATTACTAAAATTTGTGGACAAGGTTGGCAAAAAGAAGGGGATTTAATCTATTTATTAGGAATAGAAAATAAACCCACATTAGGCGCGTCGGAATATTTAGCTAATTTGCAGGAAATCATAGCAGGAAAACCGCCAAAAGTCAACTTTTATTTAGAAAAAGTAGTTCAAGAAACTTGTCGTTATGGTATTCGCAAAAGTTGGATAAAATCCGCTCATGATTGTGCAGAAGGTGGTTTAAGTGTTGCCTTAGCAGAATGTTGTATTAGTGGGGAACTAGGAGCAGAAATTGAGCTTAATTTTGATAATAAAATTCGTGTAGATGAATTTTTATTTGGGGAAGTAGCAGGACAAATTATTGTGTCTATTAGTCCCGAAAATCAAAGAGAATGGGAAGATTATTTAAACAAAAACTTAGTTAATAATTGGTCAAAAATAGGTCAAGTTAGTTTTAATAAGTTAAGTATTACCTTATCTGGTGATTTATCAGTAATTAATCTTCAAATTACACAAATGACTGATTATTGGGCAAATGCTATTGAAAGACGTTTGAAAAATCATGAACTTTAAGAAGTTAGGAGAATCTGAATTATGTTGTCAATAGAAACAACTTATGAAAAAGCCTCAAAAAATCTAGAAACTTTGCTAGATAAAATTGAGATTGATAATGAAATTGTTATCATTACTCGTCCTGGGCATAAAGATATTGCCATCTTACCTGCTGAAGAATTAAGTAGCTTATTAGAAACAGTTCATTTACTGCGATCGCCTGCTAATGCTAAACGTTTATTTGCTGCTATTGATCGTTCGCTAAAAAGGGACTCTCAATCTTTAGAAGGACAAACTATTGAAGAACTTTGTGAGGAATTAGGTATTGAAAGAGAACCATAGGGCGATTATTTTTGATCAACAGTTTCGAGAAGATTTGATGTGGTGGTTTAAAACCAATAAAAAAATTGTCTTTCGTATTTTAGATTTAGTAGAAGCAGTGACACAAGATCCCTTTTCAGGAATGGGAAAACCGGAACCCTTAAAATATGAAGAATTTCCATTTCCCGATGGGTATGACTGGTTAAAGCTACTTTACCCGCTTTTCGGTCAATTAATATTTTTATTAAGAATTAGTTCTTGCCTTGGAAAGTTCAGTAAAATAGAAATAGCCCAATCGGGTGAAGTCAAGAAACCTTAACATTAGTTAGGGTGGGATTATAAAGACAGTGAGGAGATAAAAAGATGAAACGTAATATTTTAGCAGCACTGGCCATTGTCACTCCTCTGATCATAATTAGTCCTGCGATCGCCGGAAACCCATCTGATGTACAACGGTTATTAACAACAGGACAATGTATGGGTTGTGATTTGTCCAATGAAGATTTAAGCTATGCTCATTTAATCGGGGCAGATTTGAGAAAAGCGAACCTAGAAGGGGCTAATCTCACCGAAGCGAACCTAGAAGGGGCAGACTTAACCCAGGCGAACCTCAAAGGGGCGAATTTAACAGGGGCCATGGTGACTAATGCGAGCCTAAATGATGCTAACCTCGATGAAGTGAACTTTAGTCTCGCTAAACTGTATGATGCCGATGTGACAGGGGCATCCATGGACAATTTGAATATCACCAATGCTCAAATTTATAATACAGGCATTGGCATCGGTGGCCCAGAATAGTAGATTAATTGATAATTAGGCATCGTAGGGGTCAACGGCCGTTGACCTCTAGAGGTTTTTTGTATGAAAATTCAAGTTTCTGAAGTCTTGATCAAATCAGGGGCATCATCGAGACATAAATGTCTTGAAATCCTCACCATTGATGAAAAAAAAGGACAAATTCCTTAAAAAATGTCCTCAGAAAAAAATAATCTCTCCGAAGAGAGACTTAATCACTCAGACCCCGAAGAACGGGGTTAACGAGTGACTTGTTGTACCAAGGCAATAACATCACTGCGACTGAGTTTTTCCTTACCTAAAGCCATGACTTCTAGGGTTCCATAAGCTAAAGCTAAAGGAATTTTACAGAAATCTAGGGCCGGCCCTGGAGGGAGAGATTGAGTATAAAGATCAGCCAGTTTCAGGTTACGACGAGCATATTGGTGCATATCTTCAACCCGCCATTCCTGGGGGAAGAAACTGACACCCCGTCGCAAATCTTCCCGATAATTACGAACAATATTGATCGTCTGTAAACCGCGACCAAATCCAATGGCATAACTTCGATTGGTTTGAGTACCATCATACCAACCCCACAAATCAGAGAGAAGTAGTCCGACGGCCCCTGCCACACTAAAAGTATACTGATCCAAATTCGCCTCAGTGCGAATCGTCCAGTTATTTTCCGCCCAATAGGCCATCCGATCAGCCATAGCTGCCGTTGCATCCCAAATACGAGGGGCAATGCTATCAGGGGCTAATAAAGCCCATTGTCCCACCCGTAGAGTGACATCAGGTAAGGTATGACTATAAGGTATCAATCCCAAGGCGAAATCTTCCTCCCTACTACGTTCCGTAGCGGCCTGTAGATTCAGACTCATTCGGCGTAAGAGTTTCGCTTTAGTAAAGTTATCTAAGTCAGGATGATCTTCTACTTCATCAATGGCCCGCATACACAGATAGGCAGAAGCAACCGCTTCTAGTAGCCCGTCTGGAAGGCGACTAATGGGAATATAAAAGGTTCGACTGGTTTCTTTGAGAGTCTTTAAGGCATTATTTCGTAAATTCATTCATTTAACTCCTCACGCCAACATATGCAATAGCATACACTTACTTATTTGTGAGATCCCACTAAACGATTGTGAAGTTCCTGACAAAGTAAAAGTTTCGCCTTGATCATGATTAGGTTGAGCAAATTTGAGCATTGGATAAAGATGTTGTCTATTCTATTATGCTTAGCGAAAATTTGCCTTAAGAATATATTTATAGTAACAGGCACGAAAACAAGACAATACTGGGTCGGTTTTGTCTGAAAGCCTTTATATTTGCCGAGTGTGGGGAGTATGGGGAGAATAGACAATAAATCTTTTGTACTTAGGGCAATAACAAAATCTTCTATTTCTCACAAATGATTTAGGACTGCTATATCAAGATTGGGAACAACTTATGATAGGATGTTGAGTGATCAATAATAAATAAAAAAGAGTTGGGAAGGTAGATAGAGATATGGAAGCAGCCTTACTTTTAGCAAAATTACCAGAAGCTTATCAAATTTTTGACCCATTGGTCGATGTTCTGCCAGTTATTCCTCTTTTCTTCTTGGCATTAGCCTTTGTTTGGCAAGCGTCTGTTGGCTTCAAGTAAATTGTTCAATTTGAGTCATCAAGTTTGTAGAGACGTTCCCTGTATCGTCTCTATCGCTTTTTAAGCACTAAGTGGTTAGACCTGTAGGCCGATGCACTGCCTACCCTAGTATTAATACAGTTAAAATGGATGATAGTTACTAGCGATCGCTATATAATCTTCCTTGGCTATGGTTATTATAGGTAAGAAAAAAGTAGGGGTCAACGGCCCTTGACCCCTATAAAAGATTTTGATCTTCTACCTGATAACTGATAACTGGTAACGCCAAATGACTTCGCCTCACCCATTAACCTCCTCACCCCGCCACCTTGTATTAAAATTACTACTAGGGGGAATAATGGGAATAGTATTAAGTAGTTGTCGTCATCCCCTTTTATTAACCCCACAAGTTCTCACAGGAGGGGTCAATAGTCAATTTCCTGACGAATATCCCGCTTATAGTAGTGATGGAAGATATCTCGCTTTTGCTTCTGATAGAGAGGGACGTAGAGACATTTATCTGTATGATTTAGAACAACGGCGTTTAGTTTCCCTTCCTAATCTTAACCGTTGGGATTCGAGTCAGGATCAACCTGCTTTAAATGCAGATGGACGCTATATTGCCTATGTTTCAACTGAACGGGGCAAACCTGATATTATGGTTTACGATCGCGTCAAACAACGCTCAGAATTATTAAGTGCTAATGTTCGGGGTTCCGTGAGACAACCGACTATTACGGGGGACGGAGGAAAAGTGGCTTTTCAAAGCAGTCAACTAGGTCAATGGCATATAGTAGTCATTGAACGAGATACACCAAGAACAAACTAATTGACGCTTTAGCCACTAATTGTTATTCTTGGACAATCTTAACTTTTGACTATATTATTAAATTCATGTAACATATTGCAATACAAAATATATTTTAAGGTTAAGTTAAGGCAACTTAACTGACTTGTCATAAGTCCCTAAAATAATTAGCCCAATTTTCTTGATTTTTGACAACATAAATCATCTTTCTTTGTAGGTTGGGTTGACTCACATCTTGCACCTGATGTTAAAAACCAGATTTTTAGCTAAAAGGCAACGAATTTAAGTTGGTAGACAAAATTAATTATATAAAATTTGTAGGGGCGGGTTTTTTACATCAATCAATGATTCTCACCAAAAAACTAGATAAACCCGCCCTGGTTTTTTTACATCAATCCATGATTCTCACCAAAAAACTAGATAAACCCGCCCTGTTTTTTTTACATCAATCCATGATTCTCACCAAAAAACTAGATAAACCCGCCCTGGTTTTTTACATCAATCAATGACTCTCACCAAAAAACTAGATAAACCCGCCCTGGTTTTTTACATCAATCAATGACTCTCACCAAAAAACTAGATAAACCCGCCCTGGCTAATGATTTAAACCTCTGTGTGAAGGAGCTTGTATGATTAAAGAAAGGACAACAGATTCGGTTAGATTAGAGGAATTAGAGACATTTTTAGAACATCGTTTGCGTCAAATAGAGCTATTTCCTATTACTTTAAAAATTAAGTGTTTTTTGCAAGATAAGTTAAGAATTTTTGTTGAAGGAAATGACATTTATTCCCCTGCTCCTGAAGCGGTTTTTAAAAGTTTAAAAGAGATTTTAGAATCGGAACCTATTGCTCAAGTATATTTAATTGAAATTCATGTATTAATTAAGGGAAAATATCAAAAAAGTCAGGAATCTTTCGGTCAAGATGGTCAAGAAATATCTCAACCTTTACGGTTAAATTATTTATCAGATATGTGGATGACTTTAGAGCATTATATTGTCTTACTTAAAAAACAGTATTTTAAACTTATACAAAAAAATATAATTAACTTGAAAGATAAAAAGCAAGCTAAACTAATCTTAGCAAGTGGACTTACTTCTTTTTTGTTCTTGGGAGGTGTTTATATGATGACTCGTCCCTGTGTTTTTGGAGAATGTGAAATCCTACAAAAAGCTGATAATTTAGCTCAAGAAGCAAGGTTAGTTTTTGCCCCTTCTTTATCCGATGAAAGTTTGGTAAGCGCGCAAGAAAAGTTAGCTAAGTCTCTAAAATTATTACAATCAATTCCTCAATGGTCAAGTTATTATTCAACTGCTTTATATTTACAAAAAGATTATCAAGATAAACTAAATATATTATCATTATTAATAGAAGCTAATGATTTTGAGAAACAAGCTTTATCCTTTTATAATAAGGCTCCAATATCTTTAGAAAAGCTTGAAAAAGTCGAATATTTATGGAAAGAAGCTATTGTTAAATTAGTGTCTATTTCTGCCGACAGTGTGGGATATCATTTAGTTGAATTAACCTTAACTAAATATCGAGATAATCTCAAAAATATTCAAGAAAAAATATTTTTAGAGAAACAAGCTCAAATCATCTTTAAACAAGCAAATGAAGCAGCAAAATTAGCTAAATATCGTGAACAATCTGCTCAAAATTTATCGGATTTACAATTAGTTTATTCCACTTGGGAAACCACCATTAAAAAACTACAAGATATTCCTAAAGCAACTACTTTATTTCATCAAACACAACCTATATTAAAACAGTATTTAGATAAAATCCTGATAACCAGAAAACGTAAACAACAAGAAGAAGTTGCTGTTAAAAGTTATCAGGAAGCCATTAAACAAAAAAAATTAGCTGAACAAGCCCAAAAAAGTCAACAATGGTCACAATCTCTTACTTATTGGCAACAAGGACTTAATTATCTAAAACAAGTACCTAAAAATACTTTTATATTCCGTAAATCTGAACCATTAATAACATCTTATAGTCTGAATGTTAATCAAGTTAAAACTCAATTAAAAAAGGAGGTAGAATTAGAAAGGATTAAAGAAAATTTAGCGCAAATTTGTTTTAAACCTAGTCAAGTATGTCAATATATAATTGGTGAAAAAACAATTAAAGTGACGTTAACATCAAGTTATTTAGCTCAGGTATGGAATACAGCTTTAGAAGCAAAAGTTCAGGGAAATTTACAAATTCAAATCGAACTTTTAAATCATATTTCCAGTTTTGAAGCTCGTTTACAAAAGATTAGTAATCAGACCCAAAAATCAATCGAAGTTTACAATGGAGAGGGAAACTTGATGGCTCTTTATCAAGCAAGATGATGAATGTCGACTCAACGTGTGTAGGGACAATTCATGAATTGTCCCTGCAGACAGTTTCTGTGGGTAAGTCCCGTTTACAATATCCTAAAGTTGCAACTCTGATCACCAATACAGCAAAATGACCAATTAAAAAGTATTGCAGTATACATTGACATCTTTCTCAGAGTATTATAATGTGGAAACTTAGGTTAAGAAACAATAAAATAGTACACTTAGAAAACCATACATGACTACTTCACTGCTTTCTCGTCCGTCTGTGGAACAAGGTTCAAACACTGCTTCTTCTTCCGTTCAAGCAACGCTAGGAACAAATTACCAAACCCAGATGATACAAGTCAAGAAATCTTACCAAGCGGTTCAACAACTCAAATATTTACACTTACAGGCTGAAATTGACGTTTTGTTGCAACAATTACAAACCATTAAGCAGAAAGCTAACAAATCCTGATAACTAGGAGTGGTTTTGTCATGGGTTTAGCATAAAGTTAGGACAAGGTAACAGAACTGTAACAGTTCTTAACGAATAAGAGCTAAAGTGTGAACTCTTTTGAAGATAGGGGAACACCTTCATTGTCTGAGCGACTAAGGTGTATAGGTAGGTTGATTGTCCTTGAGAAAAGGAATCGTTCATCCTTCAACTGTCACTCCTCACTCAGACTGCTCATGTTATCCTCCCCTGTCCTAAAACAAATATGTTTAAACGCTTATTGGCTGGCCAATGGTTTCGCCCGACCGTTTCTTTGGGCTGTTTATTAACTGGATGGTTACTGACAGCAAATGTGGCTGTTCAGGCTCAAACGGATGCAGTGGTTCCGAGTATGGCTCATCGTTCTTTTACCCCATCGATGGAGCTATCGCCCCCTGAGTTCGACCTGGAGAGTGAGCCGGAAACATCAACCATACCTGATGATCCTTTAGATAGTCCCTATCCCATTCCTTGGCCTTGGTTGCTAGAAACGCAACAGGAATTTAATGATAAGCAAGTAGTGGGTCAACGTTATTATCGCAGTCAGGCTTTAGTTTCTCCTGATGGCGAATATGCGGCCTATACAAGAATCAACATGGTAGCTGATCCCCAACTCTATCGCTCTCAGGCCACCAGCGTCATGTTTTTAGAGAACTTAAAAACAGGGGAATTACAGGTTATTCGGGCGGGTTCTCCTATTGCAGCACATTTACAAGAAATCGCAAAAACTGAAGAAGTGCCAGGGGCTATATCAATTTTAATGCCCATTTCCTGGTCGGCCAATGGCGATCGCTTATTATCCCGTCAAGTTGAGGGCTTTTTTAGTACCTCTGATGTAACTGATTATGGGGTAATTTGGGAACGTCAAACCAACCAAACTACGACATTAAAGCCGTCTGAAGATGAAGAAAGTACAGCTATCTTGTTAGGATGGAATAATGTACAAGGGGAACAAGTTTTGTTTCAGACAGGACAATTAGGGGACGAAGACTGGCCGGTATTAGCCGTGTCTGCCAATGGTCAAACGGTTGTGGCTAAAAATCCAGAACCTGTTACCTATGGTCGTTTAGTGAGTCGTAGTTGGACAGGATCTCAAACTTTGCAATGATGTTCCAGTTAGATGTAGGGGTCAACGGCCGTTGACCCCTACATCTAAGCTTAAAACTAGGCTATTTGTCAAGATTTTTGTGATTATTCTTAACCGAATATTCCTTATTATTACGAAGAAATCGACTGCTAAGTGTAATGCGCGACCTCTATACTTGGTATTTAATAGCTGAATCGAAATGTTTAGGCTGTAATCGTTTAGCAAATATTTTACTCTATGATGTCAGCAGAGCCAACTTTTTTGTGCATTACATGAAAAGCAGAACTATAAAAAAGCTTGATTTTTTCTCCACATTTTTTTTGTATAATTTCCCTTAATTCTGAAAATAGGTCATTTTTAATCTGTTGTTCTAATTTAAAATAAGGAGAATAAGTCGTTAATAGCATTAAATAGTCATCAAGGGTATAGTTAACTTCAGTTCTAAAGTTTTTTGTAATGAAGTTGTCAAATTTCTCTGAGTCAATACTCATTTCTCCTAACTGTTTTAAAATTGCTTCTTGGGTTTCTTGATCTTCGTATTTATACAAAGAAGGAGCATATTTTTGATAGCTTGCTGATAAACTTTGGTAAACTTCATATTCAGGTTGAAGTTCTTTATTCCATAACAAAATTAAATAACCTTTGTCTTTTAAACTATCAGCAGCTTTGGGATATCCTATTTCTGGAGGTATCCAATGAAAAGAACTAGCTGCTAAGACAATATCAAAGTTTTCAGATTCTAATTCCCATTCTTCAAAAGAAGTATTTTTTATGGTTATATTAGGATAAGATTGACAATTTTTTTGAGCTAATTGACAAAAATCTGGATTCGGTTCAATACATAAAATTGAGCAACCTAATTTAGCAAAGGAAACAGTAGCAATTCCTGGTCCACATCCGACTTCAAGTATTCTAGTATTAGCAGTAATCTGAGCTAATTCTATCACTTGATCAACTAAAATTTGAGGATAACGAGGTCTAACTTTATTATAAGCTTCTGCGGCAGGAGAATACCAATTACTTCGTTGCTTTAAGTCTTTACTATACAAATCTTTTAATTGTTCTTTTAAAGTATCCATAAGATGCAAGTTTTTACGTTGAATGCACCTCCAAGTATAACGAAGTTGAGTATCGTACAAAATAAATTACCCACAATGCTGTAGGGGTGGGTTTTTGACAAAAATTGATGATTGGACTTCCTGCCCCTTCACAGACGACAAAATCATATTCAAGGGCTAATCTTTCCAAAGATGAGGTAATAGCTTCCCAACCTAAATTAAAATAATTTTCGTAATATTCACTGGCCTTAGTTGTCCCGATTACTTTACCTTTAATAATGACTTGGGAGGTCATATTTCCTTATTATCTTTCATGGCTACCCATAAGGTTAACTCAAAGGGAGAACAAAATAAAGCTCTTTGGGCCCTCTGTTGCGTGTGGGTTGAGTAGTTAAGGGGGAAAGTGTTCTGGGGTTGAGTTGGAGGTATCATAATCAGGGGACTCTAAGAATATAAAAGTTTTTTTTATCTTAATGATCAGGAATTACTTTCCTTAATATAATAAATGCTTAATAAATGCTAGGATTCACCTATAATTCCTAAGTATTAATACTTTTTTTGAAAAAACGAGTTAAATGAGCCTATCCGCAAACCAACTTAGAGTTACGTCTTCCCCTGACTTAACTCGCTGGCTGGAACAGCAAAACATCAGTATTGCTGCTACCACCTACCAAACTAACCGCCTTTTTTTTGTCAGTGGCCAAGCTAACGGAAGGCTGAAACTGCACGAAAGACTATTCGACAAACCAATGGGATTATATGTAGCAGCAAATCGCCTCTACATGACCACCCGTTATCAAATTTGGGATTTCCATAATCTTCTTGATAGTGGGGAAAAATCACAGGAAGCAGACCGCCTCTATGTCCCCCGCACCGCTTACACCACCGGGGATGTTAACGCCCATGAAATAGTATTAGACAATGCACAAAACGTGATTTTTGTCAATACCGATTTTAGTTGTTTAGCCACAATTAATCCCGATTATAGTTTTGTTCCCCTGTGGCGACCCTCATTTATCTCGAAATTAGTGCCGGAAGATCGTTGTCACCTCAACGGTTTGGCTATGGTGGAGGGCAAACCTGCTTATGTCACTGCCTGTAGTGCCACAGATACGGCGGCTGGATGGCGTAATCATCGCCTTGATGGGGGAGTCGTCATAGATGTTAACCACAACGAAATTATTGTCACAGGTTTATCCATGCCCCATTCTCCCCGTTGGTATCAGGGGAAATTGTGGTTACTCAATTCTGGGACAGGGGAATTTGGCTACATCCAAGATCAACGCTTCGATCCTATCATATTTTGCCCTGGATTTGTGCGCGGGTTAGCCTTTTGGCAAAACTTTGCCTTTGTCGGACTATCTCAATTACGTTCTCAGAGTTTTAGCGGCTTACCTCTAGAAAAACGCCTTATGTCTGAGGGAAATCGCCCCCAATCTGGGTTAATGGTGATTGACTTACAAACGGGTAAAACCCTGCACTGGCTATATTTTCAGAGTATAATTGAAGAATTGTTTGATGTAGTGGTTTTGCCTGGAGTTAGTCAACCTGAAACGATTGGGTTACAGGGGGATGAAATTCAACGATTGGTGACGTTTCCTGAGAGTGGAGGCATTGTTATCACCAAACCTACGGCCAAACGCCCCAGTAAGGGCGCAACTCCCCCTATTGCCGGTTTACCCCAACCTACTGAGGCGATCGCACAATTACCGACAGATCAGCCAATTTCCCCTGTAGGGGCGCAAGGTTTGGCATCAGAGGTTAAATATCAACGGGTGTATCACCTCAATAGCAGTAATGCCCTAGATTACGATGAATTGACCTTTCCTCGGTTACGGCAGCGTTGGCAAAAAACCCCACCCCAAGGGGAATTAACGGGACTTTCGGCTTCTATTAACGGGTCAATAGTGGGATTGGCGATCGCCGAACGTTTAAACGTGGAAACGGCGAAAATTATTTCTCTTTTTGTGTTGCCCGATTATCGAAAACAAGGGATTGGCACAAGGTTAGTGGCTTATTTGGAAAGGGAATTAAAGACTCAAGGCTTTCAAGAGTTAGTTTTGAGCTATTCCACCAGTTCCTCGACTTCTTTGGCATTAGAAGGGATTTTACAAAGATTACAATGGCAACCGCCTCAAATTACCTTACTGCTAGGCAAAACCGCTACAGAAAATATTGCTAAAGTAGATTGGTTAAACAAGTTTCCCCTACCTCCCTCCCTTGAGGTATTTTCCTGGCCAGAGGCGGGTTTATCTTTGCCCGCTTCTGTGGAGAAAGACCGGCTAGAACCCTTGAATAGTTTGGGTTTGCGTCAGGGAAAGGAGGTAGTAGGTTGGGTGTTAACCCATCGGGTAGCACCTGATACCATTCGCTATACCACTTGGGAGGTAGCTAAACCCTTCGAGAGTCGGGGGCGAGGGATTTCCCTGTTAGCTGAGGCGATACGTCGTCAAATTAACAGTGATGTTCCGTATCTTACGGGTTCGGTTTCTCACCATTATCCCCGTTTGTTGCAGTTTGTCGGACGACACCTAATGCCCTATTTAACTGGGGTGGGGGAAGTGCGACAGACGAGTAAATTGATTAAATCTTCAGAGGAAAACTAATTCATGGCTGATCCTATATTCAATCCCCAAACCAACTTCGGACTGACGTATGTGGGGTCTTATCCTACCCCCACCTTTGCCGATATTGATAACGATGGTGACTTGGATGCTTTTGTGGGTGAAATCAACGGCAATACCGACTTCTTCCGCAACACGGGAACCGGGTCTGTTCCCAGCTTCACCTTTGAGACCACCAACCCCTTCGGACTGACGAATGTGGGATATAATTCTGCACCCGCCTTGGCCGATATCGATAACGATGGGGACTTGGATGCTTTTGTGGGTACTGTTGACGGCAATACCTACTTCTTCCGCAACACGGGAAGTGCATCTAATCCCACCTTTACCCTGCAAGCCAGCAACTTCGGACTGACGGATGTAGGGAGTCGTGCTAAACCAACATTGGTAGATATTGATAACGATGGGGACTTGGATGCTTTTGTGGGTACTGGTGGCGGCAGTATCATATTCTTCCGCAACACGGGAAGTGCATCTAATGCCACCTTTACCCTGCAAGCCATCAACTTCGGAATATCTGGTGTGGGGTCTTATTCTGCCCCCACCTTTGCCGATATTGATAACGATGGGGACTTGGATGCTTTTGTGGGGGACATATACGGCGGTACCACATTCTTCCGCAACACGGGAACGGGGTCTGCTCCCAACTTCACCTTTGAAGCCACGAACTCCTTCGGACTGACGAGTGTGGCATATAATTCTACACCCACCTTGGTAGATATTGATAACGATGGGGACTTGGATGCTTTTGTGGGTGCTGGTGGCGGCACTATCCAGTTCTTCGAGAATACTGGCCCTACTACCCCAGTTAATAATGCCCCCACAGGTTCACCCACTGCCACTTTAAGCAACACGAATGAAGATACACCTATCACGATTACAGCAGCTGACTTATTAGCCGGGTTTAGCGATGTAGATGCTGGTGATACCTTATCCGTAGTCGGTTTAACTTCCAATAACGGCACTTTAGTTGATAACGGTAATGGGACTTATACTTTCACCCCAACTGCTAACTTTAATGGTACTGTCACCCTTACCTACGGTGTGAGTGATGGTACGGCAACCTTAGGCGGTCAAAGCAAAACCTTCTCTGTAACGCCCGTTAATGATGCTCCTGTTGGTTCACCAACTGCTACTTTAAGCAACACGGCTGAAGATACACCTATCACGATTACAGCAGCTAACTTATTAGCCGGTTTTAGCGATGTAGATGGTGATAACCTCTCATTTGTTAACTTAACTGCTGATAACGGTGCATTGGTAGACAACTTTGATGGGACTTATACCTTCACCCCAACTGCTAACTTTAATGGTACTGTCACCCTTACCTACGGTGTAACTGATGGTACGGCAACCTTAGCCGGTCAAACCCAAACCTTCTCCGTTACTGCGGTTAATGATGCACCAACAGTTGATCCCATATTCAATTCTCCCCAAA